>JAJYZE010000325.1 GCA_021800195.1 Acidobacteriota bacterium | reverse complement strand
CAGGCCGCCTGGATCCCACAGAGCCATCTTCTGCAAAGAGAGATCGCCAGAGCCTTGATGCGTTCCGGCATTCCGCTGGTGACGGGTTCTGTCTCCGTGCGGCCGATGGACTCCCTGACCTGCCCCGCCCTGATCGTCGAGTTGGCCCCTGCCGACGAGAACGTGGACAGCATTAACCGAACCGGTTACCAGCAGCAGGTGGCACGCGCGATCGCCGGAGCCCTGTTGGTCTGGGAGGGCCAGGTTCAGGGGCCACCCCAACTCTGGGTGGCCGCCACCCCAACCTCGCCGGCCGGACACAGCGGCAGAACGGCGCTGCACCCATGAGCGAAAGAAGCCAGCCAGCCCCGCGCCGCGCCCGGCCTGTCTCTCCGCATGCCGGGATTCAGAAGATCCAGCACCGTCAACGCAGCGTCTTCTGGTGTCTGATGCTGTGCATCTTCGCCATGGGTCTCCTTCTGGCGGTCGAGCGCCACAGGGAAAGACAGCGAATTGAGGCACTGGCCGAGCAGATGCCCATCGATGCGCCTACGGCGGTGGCAGAGACGGTGACCCTGGATCTGGCCAATGATCAGGACGGAAGCATTCATCCCGAGGTTCGCCAGATCGCCCTGCCGCAAGCCGTCAATGCGCGCGCCCGTGCCCTCATTGATCACCTGCTCGCTGCATACGCTCTGCCCGGCGCGGCCCATCCCCTGCCGCCGGGACCGGCCGTCGCCGAGGTGTTCCTGCTGCCCTTACCTGTGACGGGTTATGTAGCCAACCCCTCCTGGCCGGCCAGCAGCTCCGCTAAAGACCGAACAGCGACGCCCGTAGCCTCCAGAGATCCCATTGCCTTGCAACCACAGCGCCATGGCGGCGAACTGGCCGTCATCGACCTTCGCAACTCCTGGGTCAACCAGCATCCCTCCGGCGTCGAGGTCGAGTCGCTCACCTTGAACTCGATCCTGGGCACCTTGCATCGCAATCTTCCTCAGATCGAGCAGGTGCGCTTTCTGGTGGATGGCCAGGCGCGTGAGACGCTGGCCGGCCATGCTGATCTTCTGCGCACCTACATCGTGCGCGACACATCCACCCAGACGGACGGAGACGCTCCTGAGCCGGTTCATCCATGAAGAGCTCTCCCTGCAGAAGAAAATAGGAATCCAGGCATGACAAAAGACAAGCACGAGAAAGCCATGGGTACTGCGCGGCCCCACTCAAACCAGCTCGGGGAGCCCCTCGGCGCGCCGGGGCCGTCGGCGGCAGCCAGCCGCGCCGTAATCGCTGCGCCAGTCCGACGCGATGACCCACCGCAGCCACCCGTCATTGGCGTCTTTGACTCCGGCTTTGGCGGCCTCACCGTCCTGCGATCGCTGCTGGCGCGTATTCCCTCGGCACACTATATCTACCTGGGAGACACAGCGCGCCTTCCTTATGGCGCAAAGTCTCCGGCGACCGTCGCCCGCTACGCCGTGGAAAGCGCCCGCTTCCTGGAGGAACGCGGCTGCCAATATCTGGTGATCGCCTGCAACACGGCCACGGCGCTGGCGCTCGAGGAGATCCGCATGGCTGTGCGGGTTCCTGTGCTGGGCGTGATTGAGCCCGGATCCCAGGCCGTCAGGCGCGAACTTCAAGATGCCGGCGGCGATGTTCTCGTTTTGGCCACCTCCGCCACCGTGCAGTCGCACGCCTATCGGGAAGCCTGCCGAAGGACTGGCCTGCGGGCCTTCGAGGTGGCCTGCCCTCTGCTGGTTCCTCTGGTGGAGGAGGGTTGGACAGACCACGATGTGACCCGGGCTGTCCTGCGCATCTATCTCTCCCAGGCCCTGGCGATCTGCCAGCCCAAAGCGGTTCTTCTCGGTTGCACGCACTATCCGCTGGTCGCCGGCGCGATCCAGGCGATGCTGCGAGAACTGGGATCAGATGCCATTGTGATCGACTCGGCCAAGGCGACGGCTGAGGCGGCCGAAACGGCACTTGGTGGTTGGTCCGCCACTGCGGCCGCGGAGGCCAAAGGCAACTTTGAGTGTTTTGCCACCGACTCCGTAGAGAAGTTTCAACGCCTCGGGAGCCTCTTTCTCGGTCAACCGATTGCGAGCGTGCACCTGCTCGACTTGGGCGGTTAGATTCACCCTCAGGCGTCTTCCATCGGCAGGAAGATGGACACCCTAGATCCGGAACCAACTACACTGGAGAGGAATGCACTACCTCCTGAAGACAGAACCGGAGAAATACTCCTTCGACGACCTTCTGCGCGACGGTGAAACCCTTTGGGATGGCGTAAAGAACGCACAAGCGTTGATGACGCTGCGCCAGATGAGACGCGGCGAGACCTGCGTCATCTATCACTCCAATACAGGGAAGGTTGCCGTAGGCACTGCCAAAGTCATCTCTGTGACCGCCGACCCCAATGACCCGAAGACGCCTCTGGTCCGGCTTCAGGCCGGCAAGCGGCTCAAGCGGGAGAAGCCGCTGGCGGAGATTCGCCGGCAGGGCGCATTCCTTGGCTCCGTGATGTTCCGGCAGTTTCGGCTCTCGGTTGTCCCTCTCTCCCAGGAGCAGTTCGATTGGCTTGTGCATGGCTAGGCCGTGCTTTCCCTTCCAGAACCTGTGACTTCTCGGCATCGATGATGCCTCTTGACGTGGGCCAGCCCCGTTGCATGCCCGCTCCCACAGATGGATGGACAAGAATAGGTCTTCGGAAGCCGGCACAGCGCCAAAGCAAGCCGGAAACTGCTATCCTTACCCTCGGTTCGTTTGATTTTCCAGCCAGTTCAGGAGTCTTCAGCATGATTGATATGAAGGGCAAGGTGGCCGTGGTCTTCGGCCTCGCCAACAAGCGGAGCATCGCCTATGCGATAGCCGAAAAGCTCTCCGATGCGGGCGCAACTCTGGTGCTGTGTTACCAGAATGAGCGGCTGCGAGCGGAGGCTGAGGATCTGATCGAAGCTCTTGGACAGAAGAGCGCAGCGCTGGCTGTTCAATGTGATCTTGCCGTTGACGCGGAGATCGAGACGGCCTTTGCCAGGATTGCGGAGACCTTTCCGGTCATCCACACCGTGGTGCATTCCGTGGCTTTTGCCCCGCAAGACGCCCTGAAAAATGACTTTTTATTGACCAAACGCGAAGACTTCCGGATCGCCCACGACGTAAGCGTCTACTCTCTGATCGCGGTCTCACGCGCCGCAGCGCCTCTCATGACGGAGGGCGGATCCATCATGACCATGACCTACTACGGCAGCCAGAAGGTCTTCCCCAACTACAACGTGATGGGCGTTGCCAAAGCGGCGCTGGAGGCAACGGTGCGTTATCTGGCCGCCTCCCTGGGCAGCAGACAGATTCGCGTGAACGCGATCTCTGCAGGCCCGATCCGGACGCTTGCGGCGCGGGGCGTGGGCGACTTCTCTGTGCTGCTGGACGCGGTGAACGCGCGCTCTCCACTGCACAGGAACATCGAACAGGCAGAGGTTGGCAAAGTCGCGGTCTTCCTGGCCAGCGATCTCTCCAGCGGCATGACCGGTGAAGTGACCTATGTCGATAGCGGGTTTCACATCACCGGAATCTAGATTTCCGATTGGCGCATGAAAGTTTCACACGGAGGGATCCACAGATGTCCATCGCTGCATTGCTGCTGGAAGACTTTGACATAGAAATCTCCAATACTCGCCGCACCCTGGAGCGGGTTCCCAACGACAAGGCGGACTGGACGCCGCATAGCCGTTCCATGCCGATGGGCAAACTGGCGATGCACTGCGCCACACTGCCGTTGTTTGCCTTCTAC
>JAJYZE010000324.1 GCA_021800195.1 Acidobacteriota bacterium | reverse complement strand
TTCATGGCCCAGCCAACCGATGTGCCCAACCGCCCGAGATAATACGCTCCCATGCCGTAAGGAATGGTTGCGACGAACCAGATAACGCCCATGAGAACTCCCATCCCCCAGTCATGGGCGGCATCCGGACCCACATTTTTTCGCCATGTGCCCCTTCGTATCTGCAAACCACCAAACCACAGCAGCAGCGCTACCGCCGCGCCCCAAAACACAGGCAGCCAACTGGCCAGAGTCGAGAATGCCGGGCTTGCTCCCAGTCGCAAGGCCTCGTCTCCCAGCTGGCTGGTAAAGGCAAATCCCAAGTTTGCGCAGGAGCTTAGAAGGCCGGATAGAGCGCAGACCACGACAGCCAACTTGAATCTGCGCGCCTGCCCTGCCGCACCTGCTGCGCGCTCCCGCAGCGCGCCCGCCCTTCCGCAGATACTGACCCCAAGCACACATCCCGCAATACCGGCCACAATGACGGCGCCGCCTGGAGTAAGCAGTTCAGTCCTTGATTTCACGACAAGAGGCAGGATGGAGCCTATAGCGGTGTTGATCCCCATAATGACTGCGAATCCCACAGACATGCCGGCCAGGGTAACTCCATATCCGAAAAGAATGGCGCCTATACCCCAGCCAAAGCCATACGCTGCTCCCAGCCACACGGTTCCGGAGCCGGCGGCTCGCAGCGCGGCGAGCCAATG
The DNA here is from genome assembly GCA_021800195.1 of Acidobacteriota bacterium. Taxonomy (GTDB): domain Bacteria; phylum Acidobacteriota; class Terriglobia; order Terriglobales; family Acidobacteriaceae; genus Granulicella. Next base: position 3,091 of record JAJYZE010000324.1, on the reverse strand, counting down.
GGGTAGAACAGACATCGCCATCGCGAAGGGAAGCACGATCATCATCATGATCGTGGCTGGAATGTAGATGTTCTCCAGCTCAAATGTCTTGCGTTTTTTGAGGGGCACTGCCAGGCCGCCGCCCGCAAGGGCGGCGATGAGAACCAACAAAAAGCCCAATGCGATGGAGCGCATGCGAATCAACCTCGACCTTCCCTACAACATGCCCTTACAACATACCCTTACGACATACAAAGAGACGACCATGCCTGGAACAGGCATGGTCGATTCAACTGCGGATCGATATTGAATCGGCCCTCTTCGAAATTTGATCTCATTTCTTTCGCTTCCTCCGTACGGATGAATCTCTGGCAGGCTTCCTGCCACGGCGTTTTCATTCCACCCATGTCAGTGTGGCGTCCGCAACCGTTCAAGCCGCAGGCGCCAGCCGCGCGCCGATGCCTTCAGGGATGCACCGGTTCAATCCGAAGATGGATCTCGCCAGTCTCTTCCAGAGGACACCAGACAACGAGGCTCCGACTTTCGATGTTGGAGGTGGCTCCGGTTCTGATGGAAGAGTCGATCTGAGCGTGACCAAGGACTTTTACCTTTGCAGCGCCTTTCCAGTTTTCAATGACCAATGCTGGATTGACAAGTGGGGAGGCCTGGCTGCCCCGTAACGTAACCTCGAACGCAGACTCTGGAGCGCCCGCCGTCCTGCGCACCACATATGCTCGCTGGGCCGGATCGTACGCAATGCCCAGGACTGCCGGGCCCACAGCCGAAGCCGGGGCCGGAGAGAGCCAGGATCTCGCCAGCTCCACCAAATGATGCGGTCCATCTGCCGTAAGACCCGTCATGAGCAGCTTGGTCTCTGTGTGTTGCGTGCTCCTGTAGTCTCCCCAGTAAATGTCAGAGAGAGAGGTGTGTGATGGGCGGTCCGGCTCCATTGCCGGCCTGCCGCTGGAGGCGATTTGGGAGACCGGCCAGTGATTCCACCACTCAAACATCGAGTAGCTGCGTTCACTGCCGTAAACATGCCAGGTTACGCCACCAGCCGGATTCACAATCTCAAACGGCTTGTATTGCGACTTGAGATTCACCAGTTGAATATTCGCATTTGCCGGCTGGTCAAGCTTCTTCGGCCCCCTCGGATAGTCAAAGGAAGTTGTAACCTTCGGTATCCAGTGGTAGGTGTGCGTCTGGCCTTGCAGGTTGGCCAAGGTAAGGGCATCGGGTTGGATGTCGTCTTCTGGGCGCTTTCCGGGATTGTGCAGGTCGATCGTCTCCTGCCACTCATAGTCTTTGGTATTGGGAGACGTGTGCCACAGTGTCTGCTTGCGCACAGCAACTCCATCTGGATAGATGGTCCATTGCTCCTCAACCCAATCGCCCCAGCCGGTGTCTGGATCCGGGTCAGCTTCGGCATAGGCACGAGTCTCCACCAGCGCATAACGCCATCGCACCACCGCGCGGGCAGGAGAAGACTCAAGAATGCTTACGCGCGAGCTTCGGTCCTGCTTGTCGGACATCGGCTCGCAGTCCTCGCCGCCGGTACACAAGGGCTTTCCCCAGGTTTCCACGGACTGCTCGTTGTACCACTTTCCATTCTCGGTCACCCATGCGGGCATATAATTCAGGCCTTCCCAGAAGACCAGCCGCATGGGCGACTGTTCAAACCGGACAACCACATCCGAGTCGGGACCGAAGCGGCGCAGCCGGTCCCACGAAGGTTTGAACTTGAGGGTCGCGTAGAACGCACCAAAGCGGCCCGCACCCGGCGGCCCGGAAGGCATCACCGCATAGGGAATCACATCCTTTTGGCTTACGTGCGTATCTTGAAATTCCGCTGCTTCCTCAGACGCCGACCGTGCGCCGGGTTCTATCGAGACGTCATCCAGATAGCCCTCGATGGAGTAGAAGACGGCATCATGGGGATGAATGAGCCACGACGGAAATGGCAACGTCGCCGTGCGCACGCGGCCTACGATCAAGCTCACATCCTCCGCGGGAAAGAACGGGCCGCTGGTCTTGAGCGATCCTGCCAGCTTGCCATCGACATACAGCTTCATGCCTTGTCGGGAATCAAAAGTGGCCGAGACTCGAGACCATCTCTTGAGCGGCAACCGCTGCGCTGCGGTAATGTGCTGCCAGACGCCGTTCACATCCATCCCAAATCCGGGATGGCCAAACGCATCGATCTCGACCACGTAGCCCACCTGATGGTCGAGCTCGTTGTCAACAATTGGCACCCAATTCCAGGGGTAATCATCCAGTGCCACCCAGGCCGACACCGTGAAGGACTGCCCGAGCTTGGGTGCCTTGCCGGCCGGCCTCACAATCGCGGTCGTGTATCCATCCATCGACAGAGCCTCTCCGGATACGCCGGGGACAAAGGCAAAGTAGCCTTGAATCGGGTCGTCCATGCCGCCTATCGAGTCGTGTACTGTGCTTCCTGAGTTTTCATCAAACTTCCAAAGAATGCCGGTCTGCTGACCTCCAGCCGCTATCGCCATGCCCAAGATCGCGCAACTGAAAGCGTAAAAGTGCGCCCGTCTCATGCTCCCTCCTTAACTTCAACTTCCCTCAAGCCAGCCAGAAGAATTGAGATCCTCGTATCGTATCCCTCGCATCTTCGCTGATCGGTCCTCGGCTCCAACGCCTGCCCAAATCCATCCATCCGACGACACGGCGGACCGGCCCTCATCCTGCCGCTCAGAGCTCCCCGCCGACCTCCTTGCGGTTCGTCCTTGACCACTCCGGCCTCTCTTCGGGATACCGAGGCCGCTCGGGTTCGAGTTTAGCGGAGAAGCAGCATCGCTGCGGCCTGCGGACAGGAGGTCCCGACTCATCCGAACCTTGACATCATCGACATCATACGTATACTGTATACACTATTGTCGACTGGATTTCTGCCCTCTTTGCACTCCATCTTGCGCAGCGCACCAAGGTCCGATGCTCATCGAAAGACCACGCCAGGCAGAACAAGAAGAGATGGCGGAAAGATCCGTGGAGTGTCACCGAAGGATCGAAGAAGAGAACATGCAAACTTCAGCATCGAAGCGAGAGCAACGCAGGCGCCGGTTAGCGGCAGTGGTTCTTCTGGGAGTGT
>JAJYZE010000323.1 GCA_021800195.1 Acidobacteriota bacterium | reverse complement strand
CGTTCTGGCCGGCGAGCGTTCCCTGGGCGAGGCGTTCTTCCAGAAGAATAAGGGCCACTTCTGGGGATTGCTGGAGACACGGCCGTATATGCGGGCGCGGCAGGAGCTGGCCGACACGTTGCGCCAGATGGGGCGATACAAAGATGCGATTGGGCAATTTGAAGCGATGCTGGAGCTGAATCCGAATGACAATCAGGGGATTCGCGAGCCGCTGCTGGCGCTGTATCTGCAGATTGGCGATCTGGACGCTGCGGGAAGGCTGCTGCAACAGAACGAAGACGACGGCTCCGCCACCTTTGCGTGGGCGCGCGTGCTGGAAAGGATCCTGGCCGCGGAGATGGAAGAGGCCGCGCGGCTGCTGAAGAACGCTCGGAAGGAAAATCTCTTTGTGGAGCAGTACCTGACTACCCAGCGGGAGTTGCCCGATGAGATGCCGGATGCTTACACGATGGGCAGCGAAGAAGAGGCGATGATCACCGTGGAGAGCCTGACGGCAGCGTGGGCAGCGCATCCCAAGGCGCTGCTGTGGTTGCTGGGGGAGATCCTGGAACAGAGGGCCCCCACCCCGCCGAAGCGCGGAGGCGGAAAGGTGCAGAGCATCCGAAGGGTCAACTGACCGGAGCGACAGGCGAAAGCACGTGAAGGTCGAGAGAGCCCGGGGGCGGGCTGCGCCGTGCGCCAGGCAGGCATTGGCCTCACGTGCGGCGAAAGCGGCCCGGCGTGTGGGTCTGGTCGGGGGTATGGGTCTGGACGCGAAGATGGGCTGGGCAGGGGCACGGCGGGGCCTATGGTATTCTCGCTGGGATGAGTTCCCGCACCGTGGGGAAGCTCAACGGCAATAAGGGCTTCAACCTCGAATCCAACATCGACAGCAACCTCGATAGCAAACCGGTAAGATGAGTTCAGATCTACGGAAGCAGCACGCTTTCAGGATGCAGTGGATTGAGATGATTTGGAATCCGGCGGATGACAGGATGCCCGGATCCGGCGGATGAGATGACTACAGGATTGAGCCGCAGTCTTTTATGAACTTTACTGATACCGTTCTGGTTACGGGTGGGGCTGGGTTTATCGGCTCGAACTTTGTGCTGAGCTGGATGGAGAACGCAGGCACGCCGCTGCTGAATCTGGACCTGCTTACCTACGCTGGGAATCCCGCCAACCTTGCAGCGCTGGAGGGCGATACCCGCCACCGGCTGGTGCGCGGGGATATCTGCGACGGCGACCTGGTAGCCGCTTTGCTGCGGGAACATCGGCCGCGGGCCATGGTTCACTTTGCCGCAGAGAGCCATGTGGACCGCTCCATTGTGGCTCCCGATGCGTTTCTGCGCACCAACATTGAAGGCACCTTTACCCTGCTGGAGCGAGCCAAGGCGTACTGGCTGGGGCTGGAGGAGAGCGATCGCCGGGCGTTCCGCTTTCTGCACGTTTCCACGGACGAGGTGTACGGGTCGCTGGGCACCAACGATCCAGCGTTCTGTGAGACGACGGCCTATGCGCCCAACAGTCCGTATTCGGCGTCCAAGGCGGCCTCGGATCATCTGGTCCGCGCCTATCACCACACCTTTGGCTTGCCTACGCTGACTACCAACTGCTCCAACAACTACGGGCCATTTCAGTTTCCGGAGAAGCTGATTCCGCTGATGATTCTGCATGCGCTGGAGGGCAAGCCCCTGCCGGTGTACGGAGACGGCAGCAACGTGCGCGACTGGCTGTTTGTGGAGGATCACTGCGTGGCGATCCGCACCGTGCTGGAGCGCGGCCGGCCGGGAGAGACCTACAACATCGGCGGGCGGAGCGAGAGAAGGAACCTGGACGTGGTGACCACCCTCTGCGACCTGGTGGATGAGATGCAGCCTGACCCCGCGCAGGGGCCGCGGCGGCGGTTGATTACCTTTGTGAAGGATCGTCCCGGCCACGATCAGCGCTATGCCATTGACAGCTCCAAGATTGCCCGCGAGCTGGGCTGGACCCCGGCGGAGACGTTTGAGCGGGGGCTAAGGCGTACGGTGCGCTGGTATCTGGATCATCTGGAGTGGGTGGAGCAGATCCGCTCTGGCGAGTACCTGAAGTGGATTGAAGAGAACTACGCGGAGCGGCTGGCACGATGAAGGGAATCATTCTGGCCGGCGGGTCCGGCACACGGCTGTACCCGGTGACGCACGTTGTCTCCAAGCAACTGCTGCCGGTGTACGACAAGCCGATGATCTATTACCCGCTGAGCACGCTGATGCTGGCCGGACTGCGGGAGATTCTAATCATCTCCACGCCGCAGGATACGGGCCGGTTTGCCGAACTGCTGGGCGACGGCAAGCGCTGGGGCATTGAGATTCAGTATGCGGTGCAGCCAAGCCCGGATGGGCTGGCGCAGGCGTTTCTGATCGGCAAGGAGTTTCTGGGTGGCGATGCGAGCGCGCTGATCCTGGGCGACAACATCTTTTATGGCCAGTCGTTTTCCAGGCAGCTCCAGAGAGCCGCGGCGCTGAAAGAGGGCGCTACGGTGTTTGCCTATGCGGTGAACGATCCGGAGCGCTATGGGGTGGTGGAGTTCGACGCCGGCGGCCGCGCGGTGAGCCTGGAGGAGAAGCCCGCGCAGCCTAAGTCTCATTATGCCGTGACAGGGTTGTACTTTTACGATCAGCAGGTGGTAGAGCTGGCGGAGTCATTGCGACCCTCGCCGCGCGGCGAGCTGGAGATTACGGATTTGAATCGGCGCTATCTGGAGGCTGGACGGCTGAAGGTGCAGATTATGGGCCGTGGAATGGCGTGGCTGGACACGGGAACCCATGATTCGCTGTTTGAGGCCGGACAGTTCATCCAGACCGTGGAGCGGCGCCAGGGGCTGAAGATCGCCTGCCCGGAAGAGGTGGCGTACCGGCTGGGGTACATCAGCGCAGAGCAACTGGAGGCTCTGGCGCAACCGATCCGCAAGAGCGGGTACGGACAATACCTGCTGGACCTGCTGCGCGAGCCTTACTTTCCGGCTGACCTGTCATGACTTTCTTTCCGACCGGCTCTTTTGACGATCTTTCCGGCTGGCTGATCTTGGCTAGCTTGCTTGTTGAGTTCTCTTGAACTTACCTTGCTGAGTTTTTTAACCTTTCTGGCTGAGCTCTTAAAATGAAGATTACTGAAACCAAGCTGCCGGGCGTGCTGATCCTGACTCCCTCCGTTTACCGTGACGACCGTGGCGCTTTTCTGGAGACATGGAACCAGCGGCGAATGGCGGAGGCCGGTCTGCCTGCGAACTGGGTGCAGGACAACTTCTCCGTCTCCAGACGGCATGTGCTGCGCGGGATTCACTACCAGGTGATCCAGCCGCAGGGCAAGCTGGTTCGCGTGGCCAGCGGCGCGGTGCTGGATGTGGCTGTGGACCTGCGGCGCAGCTCACCCACCTTTGGGCAGCATGTGGCCGTGGAGCTGAGCGAGGAGAATGCCCAGATGCTTTGGATTCCCGTGGGCTTTGGCCACGCCTTTCTGGCCCTCACTGAGACGGTGGGCTTTGCCTATAAGGTGACGGATTACTACTCGGCGGCGGGCGAGCGGACCATCCAGTGGAATGACCCGGATCTGGCCATTCCGTGGCCGGTGGATCCGGCGGAGGTGATCGTCTCTGAGAAGGATCGGCGGGGCGCACTGCTGCGCGACGCGGAGACGTTTGCGTGAGCGGCCGGGATGCATTGCCGCGCGTCCTGATCCTGGGCGCAGCCGGGCAGGTCGGCGTGGAGCTGCAACGGAGCTTTGCAGACCGGGCGGAGGTGACGGCGCTTACGCGGCAGGAGCTGGACCTCTCCGCTGCGGAGAAG
>JAJYZE010000322.1 GCA_021800195.1 Acidobacteriota bacterium | reverse complement strand
GTGATATCCATCTCAAACAGCGTCCCTCCGCAGGAGGCGGGGAACTCTCCTTCGACGGCGATGCCGCGCAGAGTCAGATCTTCGGCAAGCCGGCGGTCGTCCAGCGGGAGCCCAGGCAGATACGAACGCAGCCACTCGGTAAGAATCTTCACGCAAACTGCTCCAAAAACCTTAGATCCCCTGAGTACAACAGGCCGATGTCGCCGATGCCGAACTTCATCATGGCGATGCGGTCCACGCCCATGCCAAAGGCGAATCCGCTGATCTTCCGGGTGTCATAGACCGGCTCGCGGCCCATCTCCAGGCGCCGCTGGTTGACCGCTTCAAAGACCGCCGGGTCCACCATGCCGCAGCCCAGCAGCTCAATCCACCCCGAGTGCTTGCACTTGCGGCAGCCCTTGCCGCCGCAGAAGATGCAGGAGATCTGCACATCCGCGCTGGGTTCGGTAAAGGGAAAGAAGCTGGGGAAGAAGCGCGTCTTGACGGCCGAGCCGAATAGTGACTTCATGGCGTGGTCCAGCGTTCCCTTCAGGTCGCTGAAGGTGATCTGAGTGTCCACGCAAAGCCCCTCCACCTGGTGGAACACAGGCGAGTGCGTGGCGTCGGCCGCATCGTTGCGGTGCACCTTGCCCGGAATCACCAGCCGCAGCGGCGGAGCCTGCTCCAGCATGGAGCGGATCTGCACCGGCGAGGTGTGGGTCCGCATGAGCAGCCGCTCCCGCAGCGGCTTCCGCTCCTGGTCTGCTATCACCAGCGTGTCCTGGGTGTCGCGCGCCGGATGATTGGGAGGGAAGTTCAGGGCCTCGAAGTTGTAAAAGTCCGTCTCCACCTCCGGCCCCAGACCCACCGAGTAGCCCATGCGCTGGAAGACGCCGACGATCTCCGCCATGGTCTTCACCAGAGGATGCTCTGCGCCCACCCGCGGCGCCGCTCCCGGCAGGGTAACGTCCAGCCCATTCGCTTGGCCACCCGCTTGGTGCTGTTCCCGATTCTCCTCCAGCAGGGACTCAATCTGCGCCTTCAGGCGATTGAAGCGCACCCCGAGCGACGGCTTGGCCGCCGCCGGCGCGGACTTGAGCCATGCCGAGCTCAACTGCCCCAACAGCCCCTGTTTGCGGCCCAGCCACTGGAGGCGAAAGGCTTCAATAGATTCACCTCCGGTAAGCATGCGAGCCTGCGCCGCGGCATCGGCCTCCAGGCGGGCAAACGCCCGGTCGAGCTCGGCCTCATCAAACTGCTTCAACTCCGGAATTTCTGCACTCATGACGTAGAACTCTCAGGATAAATGACGGCGCCCCCGGGCAGCGGGGCTTTCCCTTTCACCGGCAGCCGGTTCTGGAACCTGGCGCAGGGCGAGGCTACGGGCGCGCAGAGTCTCTCCCCGAACCTGATGCTTCCTTGCATCAGGCGCTCGACACCGGCAGGCCCTCTGCCGCACCCCCGGGAGTCACTTCAATGCAGCGCAGTTCGTCAGCCACGCGCCTAAACCGCCCACCAGACCACGGCCGCCATCAGCACTCCCAGCAACAGACTGCGCTTGTCGGTAATGGCGAATACCACCGGATCGTCGTGCATGTTTCCCCGGCTGGCCAGCATCCACATGCGGCTCAGCCAGAGCAGGAGCACTGGAACCACCAGCCACAGACGCGCCGCATGCTGGTAGAGCAGGTTCGTCTCCGGATTGTTGATGTAGAGTGTCAGCACCACCACGGCCGCGTACATGGAACCTGTGCCCAACGCGCGCAACTGTTCCAGGTCGCCGACCAGATACCCGCGTCCGGTGCTCGTCAACCCACCTCGCTCGCGCACGCCCTCCATCTCGCTGAACCGCTTCACAAAGGCCAGCGAGAGGAAGAAGAAGACGCTGAACCCGGCCAGCCACGCCGAGATGGGCGTCCCCGTCGCAGCGCTACCCGCCAGGATCCGCACCGTATAGAGACCACTGAGCACAAAGACGTCCAGCAGCAGCTTGCGCTTCAGGTAGAGCGAGTACATCAGCGTCGAGGCCGCATAGAGCCCCAGCCACTCCAGGAAGCTGGACGACTTCAACAGCCGCACCGCATCCGGCTGCACCGTCAGGTTGGGTAACGCCAGGGCCAACGCCAGCGAGGCCAGCAACAGAAGGCACACCGCCGCCATACCCCAGATCACAGACAAGTCTCCGGCGGCAAACGGCCTGCGCCGTTTGCTGGGATGCATCCGGTCAGCCTCCAGATCCAGCAGGTCGTTGACGATGTAGGTGGCCGAGGCGCACATCCCAAAGCTCAAAAACGCCGTGACGGCTCTCACTATCGGATGCGTATGCCATTGGTGAGCCAGCATCAGCGGCACGAAGATCAGCGTGTTCTTGGCCCACTGATGCAGCCGGATGGCCTTGAGCCAGCTCCGCAGCCAGGGCCTGTGGTCTTCAAACTCAGCCATGATCGCTGTACCGGTACGCTTCAATCCTGCCCGCAGCGCAAGGCTGGGATTGGCCACCATGGGCGCCTGGCAAGCCGCCAACAAGGGTACATCCGCGCGCGCATTGCCGATGTAGCAAAACTCGTTCCCAAACCTGGCGTGGAATGCGGCCAGCTTGTTCATCCCCGCCAGGTTGGTCTCGCCATCGGAAGCCAACACCTCGGCAAAGATTCCCAAGTGCGCCGCCACCCGCTCCGCCAGCCGAGCGTCAGAGGCCGTGGCCAGATAGATCGCTCGTCCCTGGCCATGCTGCTGCAACAAAAACTCCAGCAGCGGACGGTTGTACGGCAGGTGCTCGACGTTGAGGTTCACCAACCCGACGACGCGTCTCTTGAAGGCAGCTCGCCCCTGCAAAAGCCACTTGGGCAGGCGCAGCAGCTCCAGCGGACGCTTCCGCGCCACCACCAGCAGCGTATCCAGCAGCGTGTCAGACTTCACCAGCGTCCCGTCAAGATCCACGCACAGCGCGACCCCCGGCCGCAGTTCGGACCCTGGAAGGGCATTCTCGGCCGCCATCGGCGGTCCACCCACCTCCGCGACTGGCTTTGATCCGTTCATGGCCGTCTGAGGCTCCCTCCTCTGGGTCTCTTCATCCTAATCGGCACGAGTGGGTTCATTATCTCTTACATCCTGCGCCAACGCACCCAATCCGGAACCAGCGTGCTCAGGACGGCCAGCGTAGCGGCCAGTTACACTAATCGCGATGATCACCCCCCAGGACATTTCGAACGTTGCGCTTCTCTTTCCCGGCCAAGGCTCGCAGACCGTAGGCATGGGCCGCGCCTTTTACGAAGCCTATCCCGCTGCCCGCGCCGTCTTCGAGGAGGCCGACCAGGCTCTCGGATTCTCTCTCTCCAGGATCATCTTTGACGGCCCCGAGGAGACCCTCAAGCTTACCGAACATACTCAGCCGGCCATCCTCACCGTCTCCATCGCGGCCTGGCGCGTGCTGGAGCCCGAGCTCGCCACGCGCAAACTTCCGGTCCGTCTGGCCGCCGGCCACTCTCTGGGCGAGTTCTCAGCGCACGTCGCCGCCGGCACGCTCACTTTTGCCGACGCCATCCGCACCGTCCGGGCGCGCGGACAGTTCATGCAGACCGCGGTTCCCTCGGGCGAAGGCGCCATGGCCGCCATCCTCGGCCTGAATCTGGCCGAGATCGAAGCCGCATGCCGAAGCGTTACTGCCCAGCTTCACAGCGATGCGGGGAAGCGAGGAGAGATTGTGACCATCGCGAATCTCAACAGTCCCGATCAGACGGTCATCTCCGGCTCTAGCAAAGCTGTCGAGCAGGCCGCGGAGGACTGCAAGCAACGCGGCGCCAAACGCGCCGTTCTTCTGCCGGTCAG
>JAJYZE010000025.1 GCA_021800195.1 Acidobacteriota bacterium | reverse complement strand
GCTTCGCCTGGCTGGGAAAATGCCGCCGGCTATGGAAGAACTGCGAGCGCAAACTGAACACCAGCCTGCAAATGGTCCACCTGGCATTCCTCAGGCTCCTGCTCAAGAGATCATAAACAGGCCCGTAACAAGAGACAGGCTCGGATGGCTTAGAAAAAACTCACGATTGCGATCTCGCAAGGCCTCGCGGAGGGCTAGATTCCCGCCGAGGCCATGGTTTGGCTGGCCTGGACTGTCTCTTTAAAGTGGATGCACGGGGCCCCAGGAAGAGCAGGGCCCGCACTCCGGCCGCTACGGGTGTGGTTGGGCGGCAGGAGCGTTTGCGGCAGCAGCGCCCGCGGCTGCGGGAGCGGCAGGAGCGTTCGGGTCGACGGGGGGCTTCCAGTAGGACAAGTTGACCGAGACGGGGGTGAGCTCAAACGGCATCTTGTCGCGGGCGCTCAACAGCGGCTCCTGAGCGGCATCGAGCTTGATGACCTGATCCGTCCAGGGATCATTGCGCAGGAATGCGTTGAGCGGCTCGGCGGCCACCTGTTTCAGATCAGTGTTGTTGAGCTTGGGCGCCTTGGACATGATGGCCTGGAGCCAGAAGGTGCCATCGGGCTTGACCAGGCTGTCGCCAAGCTGGGGCGTGGTGAGAGCGTGGAGGCCTTTTTCGCGCGCCTGGAGCTGCTGCAGGTACAGGCCAAAGTACTGTTGGCCGTCGGCCAGATCCTTGACGCTGAGAAGTTCAAGGCACTTTTTAGCCGCAGCGGTGTCATCGGCATCGGTGTGGCCCAAGGGAAGGCGCTGGAAAGCGGACTCGGGGGGAAACAGCAGCCGATCACTGAAGGCATATTTGGTATCAATATGATGGCCCAGGACGATCTGCGCCACCTGGAAGGCCAGGATCGCATTGAGGTTTCCCATCTGCTGCGCGCCGTCAGCGGTGATCACGGCGGTGGTGTCAATCAGGCCCTTGGAGATGAGGATGGTATTTCCCACGGCCACGGACTCGAGCGGCTCGGTCAGCAGGGTGCGAACCCGAATGGGACGGTCGATGGGAATCTGGTTATACGCCAGGATATTGTTTGCCAACTCGGCAAGGACCTTGTCGAAGTCACTTGGAGCATCGATGAGACCGGCGGAGAAGAGACGCTCAATGACATTGTCTTCGGCCTGCTCGATCCACGCCCTCTGGGCGCCCAGCGGGCTCAGATTGCCGTTCTGCTGGCTCTCATCGGTGGCGCCTTCCACCTCGATGTCGGCCTGATCCTGGTCAGCGGTGGGAACGCTAAGAGAATAGCCCCAGATCTGATTGATTGCCTTGAACTTGAGGCTGTGCTCAGGGCTTCTCGGATCAGTCTCTTCAATGTAAGAGGCGGTGGGAAGCCAGAGGTTGTCGGCCACTTCGGTGCGGACAGAGTTGAAGTGGAAGTACTCGTTGATGTTGTCTTTCTCGCCGCCGGCCAGATCGCCGTCATACCGAACGATGTTGCCGCCATCGCGCTCCACCCAGATCCGGCCAAAGAAGCGGCCGGGAACCTTCCTGACGGGAACAACGTCGAAGACTTCCGTTGGCACAGTGCCCAGAAACTCGTTGCGCAGGAAGGTGAAGTGGTAGTGATTGCGGTCAAACCCGGTGCTGTCGATGACGATCATGCGTACAAAGCCGGCTTCGTTGTAGCGCAGATGAAGCTCTTTGGAGATGCCGGTAAGGTAGGCCAGAGAGTGATGGAAGCGTCCTGCTTTGTCATGTCCTCCATTGGAAAAGCCCTCTTCGCCGATAACCTTGCCGAAGTCAACCCGCGCCAGGAAGTGCTGATCGCTCTCGACGGTCTGGCCCATCACCGGGTCGGGGCGCATGTTTTGAATGTAGGTCTCAACGATCGGACTGCGAGCCCGCAGGGTCTTGACAATGACCGCTTCGCGAGCGATTGCCTTGTTGACCAAGGCGTCCTGAGCCGGTGTGAGCTTGCGCCCATAGAGATAGTCCATCTCTTGCTTCTTCTTTTTATGCGAGAAGACTGAGGCGTGCAGCGCCGAGGCTGCCAGAACAGAGAGGGCCATGGCGGTGACGAATTTCGATGGGAGGTTCATAGGCTTCTGGGACTCCTTGCCTGCTGCGGCCACCGCTGAGGCGGTCCGCGCAGTACGTGTCGTTTGTTTTCCTTCGGTGGTCCGGTACAAACTTCTATCTCTTTGTTGGCGCTTCTTCTACTCAGTGGTTTCCGCGCGCCAACAGCTTCTGTCTGAGACTGTTCTAATGTATCTGGCTCTCTAGATTAGCTTGACGCCTCAACGGCTCTGCAGAATTGTGGAGATTGCGTACTAAATTAGTTATTAATGACGAAGTGGATCACCACGTTGGTCGGGAAGTCAATCGGCTGCCCGGCGGAGTTCAGGGCCGGCCGGAAGCGAATCGCGCGAGCAACCTCCTCGGCCGGCTGATCGAGTCCATAGCCAAGTCCGCGGACCAGGCCCAGAACCTGAATGGTGCCGTTGGCGTGGAAGATCACTTTGACGACCGCATCCCCCTGGATATGGTGCTGCTTGGCATCCTCGGTGTAAACCGGTTCGGGTTTGAAGGTGATCTTGGGCGGGGTGGCAGCCGAAAGCTGCTCCAGACCCGCTGAGCGCTGTGTGGGCGGTGGCGGCGGCGAACCCAGACGGACCGGTTTCACAGCGGCAAAGTTGCGCGAGTTCATTGGGCCTGTTCCGCTGCCCAGGCTCACTCCACGGACGGGGCCGACCGCGTTGTCTCGGCCGTTCATGCTGCCGTTGGCCGACCCGGAGCCCAGGTTGACCGCCATGGCGCGGGGACCGTTGCCGGTGTTGCCGCGGTTCATGCCCGCCATGCCTGCGTTCCCCAGGTTGACGTTGGAGACGGCTGGACCGCTCAACGGACGCAGCGGATTGGTGGCCTCACCGAGGCGCACTGCCGTGGGGTGCGCATCATGGTTGGGAACCGAGGCCGCCGATGCCACTCCCAGATTGACATGCACCGGAGCCGGCGGCGGGATCACGCGCTTGGGCGGAGCCGGAGGTAGATCGAGGGGCTTCGGCTGGGGTACCGGCAAGGGTTTTACCGTCGGCGGAGGCGGTACCGGCGGGGTGGGCATCTTGATTTTGGGCGCCACGGTGGGAGTGGGTGGCAGCGGCTTCACCCGGATGGGGGGCGGCTTGGGGGTGGGAGCCGGCTTGGGCGGTGGCGGAGGCAGCACCAGCACGGCGACCTCTTTGGCTACCGTCGGGCTGGTCTTGATGATCAGGCCAAGGATCACCACCATGGCCGCCAAGCTGACATTGATGGCGATGGAGGCGATGGCAGCGCCTTTGCTGCGCTTGCCGTCATCAAGAACACCGAAGTCCCGGAACTGGACGCTTGGTGGATTCGGATCGTCGCTACGTAGTGGTTTTGCCATCTTCAAATCTCAGTCTTCAGGCTTGCACCCGGAGGGGTGCAGCAGCGATGCTTGGAGAAGAAATCCTTCCAGAGTATCCAGAGCATAGCAGAGAAATTTCTCAAATGATCGCTGAGAAGATTGAAGTTGTGATGTTAGACGCTGTGAGCATCTCTCTTCTCATTGATGAATTAGCTACTAGCGAGGACAGGAAAAACCCAAAAGTAATCAACCCGGAAGGCGAAGGTCGATTGAGTTCCTGCGAGCACCCTGAATCGTGGACTCGTAGCTCCGTGGCCGGAGACTTTCCTTGGCGAGCCTGACGAGGAGAAGACGTACAGTCGAACGGGCGCGGCTCTTGGCTTGACGCTCGGGCAAAGCCAACCGCACGTGAGTAAGGATAGCACGAAGACGGCTCCAAAACAGCCGCTGAGAGCGCGGGATCTGGTCTCCGGGAACAGGAACGGATTCAGCCGATCGCCGTGAAGCGGGGATCAGCGCAGGGGGGCGCGGGCGACGCCGATGACCGAATCCGCTGCTCCGTAATACAGAAGCCACTGGCCCTGCCAGACCACCATTCCTTCCGCAAAGACTCCTCCGGCGCTGCGCCGGCCATCGCGCTCATAGGGCCAGACGGGTTGCAGCACAGGGTGGTTGGCGCGTTTCAGCAACCGGGTGGGATCGGCAGCCGAAAACAGTGCCTCCCCCACCGCATAGGCCCCGGGACGGAGCGTGGGGTCAGCCGCAAGCCGTGGCGCGTCAGGCTGGAGCAAGGAGACTCCAGCCGAACCGCTGTGCCTGGACCTTGAGGGGCTTGGCGGAAGAGCTGGGGTGGGGGCATCGGTCACCTGGGTGTTGTTTGCATTCGAGACTCCCAGCAATGAATTTTCTCCGTTGTAGACCAGCAGGATGCCCCTCCGCGTCAGCAGCGGAGGCGGTCCCACCGTGGCCGCGCCGCTGTCAAAGTGTCCGGCTCTGGGGCTCAGCACGATCAAAGGCTGGCCGCTGCGTTGGTCCAACACGGGTGTCCAATGAATGAGGTCAGGCGAGGTGGCTAGATGAACCGCCCGCTCTCCCCAGTACATCCAGTATCTTCCGTGGAGCTTTGCCGCCTGGAGCCGACCGTGGCGAAGTTCGGTTAAAATCGCGCCGAAGCCGTCGTTGATCCGCGCCGCTTTGCCGGCGGCGCTGGGCAGGGAGGCGGCAAAGGCCGGGCCCCGCCGGATCCAGTTGCGCAGATTGCTGGAGGTGGCGATGCAGATCCTGTCCTGCGGTTGGCCGCCGGCTGCTCGGATGGCCGCTGATTCGGTGTAGGTCATCACATAACTGCCGTGCGGGCCAACCACAATGCGCGGTCCCCGCAGACTATAACGGGATCCCGGCGCTAGCGCCGGACTGTCCTCCGGGGAAAGAACGGGAGCTCCGTGGACGGTGAAGAAGAGGCCATCCTTGCTGGTGGCCAGGCCCAGCCGGGAGGTGCTTTCTGGGCTCTGCCCCGCGGCAGAGCTTGCCTCGGCGCGAAACAGGACGGCCACCTCTCCATCCGCCGCGATGGCGGCGCCCGGATCAAAGACAGCCAGATTGTCCCAAAGAGTCTTCTGGCCCGTCGCCGGGGTGGTGAAGGTGTAGAAGCGGTTGGGTTCAATGACCGGCGCATCCAAAGGGCGAACGAAAGGCCCAAGCTCCCACGACTGCGCGTGCGCGGTGTTCATCGCAAGGATTCCGGCGGCCAGAAGCAGGCGTGATTTCTGTATGGCGGTCACGGACTCTCCGAGGGGAGGATAAAAGGATAGAGTATCGGCAGGGCGGAGCCTGTGTCGAAAGCCCTTGTCCCGGATGGCCCGCAACCCCTACGGCGCACCATTCTGCACCTCTTCCAAGACTCGCAACAGGTTTTCACCCAGCAGCTTGGCCAGTTGCCCGGCATCATATCCGCGCTCCAGCAGCGCTGCGGTGATGCTGGGCAGGCCGGCCGCGCTGCCCAGGCCCTGCGGAGCGATGGGGAAGCCATCGAAGTCCGAGCCCAAGCCGACATGGTCGATGCCCATGACGGCGACCATGTGATCGATGTGGTCCACCAAGGCGCTCAGCGGGGCCGGTGGCAGCTTGCCGCGCAGATGCTGGGCGTAAAAGGCCCGATCGATCGAGAGGAGTACGTGGTACGGCATCGGCTCGCCTCGCTCCTGGTACGGCTTTGCCGTTGCCTGGTAGAGGAGTTCACGCTGCGGTTGGGTTGCCGCCCAGCTATCTCGCCAGCGGGCATCGATAAAGGATGGGTAAAAGTTCACCATGGCCAGACCACCCTGACTGGCGAGGGCTCGCAACTGGCCGTCGCTCAGGTTGCGCGCCGCATCGGTCAGCGCGCGCGCGCTGGAGTGGGAGGCGATCACCGGCCTCCGGGATGTCTCCAGGACGTCCCGGAAGGTCGAGTCGGCAACGTGCGAGACGTCCACCATCATGCCGAGCCGGTTCATCTCTTGCACTACCTCGCGGCCAAAGTGGGTGAGTCCGCCGTGGTGAGTCACGACCGGATCGTCCAGGTCGCCTGAACTGTCCGCCCACTCGTTGGTGTTGGACCAGGTGAGGGTCATATACCGTACCCCCAGCCGGTGGTAGATGCGGAGCAGCCCCAGATCGGCCTCAATGGAATGCCCGCCCTCGATGCCCAGCAGCACGCAGAAGACCCTATCGGAATGAGCCCGGCGAATATCCTCCGCGGAGCATCCCAGGCGCATGGCGGAGGGGTATCTGCGCAGTTGCTCATAGACGCCATCGATCAGTTGCAGGGTCCGGTGCGCCATGCGTCCGCGCCACTCGCGCGGGTCCACCCAGATGGCAAAGAACTCCGCCGTCAGATTCCCAGCCCTTGCGGTCTCCAGGTTGAGCATGCCATCCCCCAGCGGGTCGCCAAAGTTCCAGCCCTCGTCCACAAACCTCTGAGGCGTGTCGGCGTGGCCGTCGATAACGAGGGCACGGGCGTGAATCTCGGCAGGGTCGAGCATCCTAGCCTTTGATTATTACGCGGCAGCCGCCGGGCTGGTCCAGTTTTCCCTATCCAGCCAGAGGTCCGCGGCAGAGCACCGTCGCGCTCCCGTCCAAGGCTGGTGGGGATAACGCCGGCCAAAGACCGAACAGGCTCCCACATGGGAGCCTGCTCGAGTAAGCCAATTGCGGATTGTTTCTCTGCCTGGGCGGGATCCGCTCACGCTCCTTCGACGACGGGAGGGATGGGAGCGGGCAGGTCATCGCGGCGTTGGATGCTGCCGCAGAGATAATCGCGATTCATCCTGGCGATAACATCCAGCGGGATCTCCTTGGGGCAGGCGCCGGTACATTCGCCGATGTTGGTGCAGTTGCCAAAGCCCTCCGCATTCATCTGCGCCACCATGGCCAGAGCTCGGCGGTGCTTTTCGGTCTCACCCTGGGGCAGGACGCCCAGATGCGTGATCTTAGCGCCGGTAAAGAGCGCGGCTGCGGCGTTCGGGCAGGCGGCCACACAGGCGCCACAGCCGATGCAGGCCGCCGCATCCATGGACTTGTCGGCGATCTCCTTGCCGATGGGGAGACCATTGGCCTCGGGAGCTTGCCCGGTTCCCACGGAGATGTATCCGCCGGCCTCGATGATATGGTCCAGGGCGCGGCGATTGACCACCAGATCCTTGACCAGGGGGAATGCTTTGGCGCGCCAAGGCTCCAGGGTGATCTCGTCGCCGTCCTTGAAGTGGCGCATGGTCAACTGGCAGGCCGTTGTGGCGCGCTCCGGTCCGTGAGCCACTCCGTTGATGACGAAGCCGCAAGATCCACAGATGCCTTCGCGGCAGTCATGCTCAAACGCCACAGGGACATCGCCGCGGAGAATCAAGGACTCATTGAGCACATCCAGGCACTCCAGCATGGACATCTCTCCGTCGACATCGTCAACCGCATACTTGACAAATTGACCCTTGTCGCTGCTGCTCTTCTGCCGCCAGATCTTCAAAGTCACTCTCATTTACTTGTAGCTCCTCTGGCTTGGGTGGACGTAGTGGAACTCGAGCGGTTCCTTGGTGAGTTCAGGGGCGGAGTCGGGACCGGTGTAGCCCCAGGCCGCCACGTAAGAGAAGTGTTCATCGTCCCGCTGTGCCTCGCCATCCTGTGTCTGGTACTCCTCGCGGAAGTGGCCGCCGCAGGACTCATTGCGATGCAGCGCATCGATACACATCAGTTCGGCCAGCTCGAAGAAGTCGGACACGCGGCCGGCCTTCTCCAGGCTCTCGTTCAGATCGTCGCCGCTGCCGGGCACGGTGACGTTCTTCCAGTACTCCTGGCGCAACTCGCGGATCTTTCCGATGGCCAGCTCCAGGCCCGGGGCTGTGCGCGCCATGCCGCAATAGTCCCAGACGATTTTGCCCAGTTCACGGTGGAAGCTGTCGACGGTTCGCTTGCCCTTGATGGAGAGCAAGGTGTCGATCCGGGCCTTGACCGTGGTTACAGCCTCCTGCACCGCTGGATTGGAGTCTTCCACCTTGGGGAACTTTTGCGTGGCCAGATAGTGGCTGATGGTGTTGGGGATGATGAAGTAACCGTCGGAGAGGCCCTGCATCAGAGCGCTGGCCCCGAGACGATTGGCTCCGTGGTCAGAAAAGTTGGCCTCGCCCAGGACGAAGAGTCCGGGAATGGTGCTTTGCAGCTCGTAGTCTACCCAGAGTCCTCCCATGGTGTAGTGCACGGCGGGGAAGATGCGCATGGGAACCTTGTAGGGATCTTCGTCCGTGATGCGCTGATACATGTCGAAGAGGTTGCCGTAGCGCTCCCGAATGGTCTTTTCTCCCAGTCGCTTGATGGCCTCGGAGAAGTCCAGATAAACGCCCAGCCCGGTCTTGCCGACACCATAGCCTTCATCGCACAACGTTTTGGCGTTGCGGGAGGCGACGTCGCGGGGAACCAGATTGCCAAAGCTGGGATAGCGGCGCTCGAGGTAGTAATCCCGCTCGTCTTCCGGAATCTGGTCCGGTGGACGAGCGTCTCCCTTCTTTTTGGGCAGCCAGATACGGCCATCGTTGCGCAGGGACTCGCTCATCAGCGTGAGCTTGGACTGGTAATCTCCCGAGACTGGAATGCAGGTGGGATGAATCTGCGTGAAGCAGGGATTGGCGAACAGAGCGCCACGCCGGTGAGCCCGCCAAATGGCGGTTGCATTGGAACCCTTGGCGTTGGTGGAGAGATAGAAGACGTTCCCGTAACCACCGGTGGCCAGAATCACGGCATCCGCAATATGGACGTTGTACTCGCCGGTGATCAGATGGCGCGTGACAATGCCGCGAGCCTGTCCATCCACCACGATAAGGTCCTGCATTTCGGTCTTTGCGATCATCTTGACCGTTCCGGCGTGAATCTGGCGCTCCAATGCCTGATAGGCCCCCAGCAGAAGCTGCTGGCCAGTCTGTCCGCGCGCGTAGAAGGTGCGCGAGACCTGAGCGCCGCCAAAGGAGCGGTTGGCCAGCGATCCGCCATACTCGCGGGCAAAAGGAACACCCTGGGCGACGCATTGGTCGATGATCTTGGTGCTGTTCTGGGCCAGGCGGTAGACGTTGGCCTCGCGAGCGCGGAAGTCACCCCCTTTCACCGTGTCGTAGAAGAGGCGGAATACGCTCTCTCCGTCATTGGGATAGTTCTTGGCGGCGTTGATGCCGCCCTGCGCGGCAATGGAGTGAGCGCGCCGAGGCGTGTCCTGGAAGCAAAAGCATTTTACCTGGTACCCCAGTTCGCCCAGGGATGCCGCTGCAGAGCTACCGGCCAGGCCGGATCCGACCACAAGGATGCTGTGCTTGCGCTTGTTGGCCGGGTTGACCAGCTTCATGTCGAAGCAGGCCTTGGACCAGGCTTCTTCGATCGGTCCGGAGGGAATTTTGGCGTCGAGTTTCATCTTATTTTATGACCCCCAGCAAAACGCTGATTGGAATGGAGACGTACCCCAGCACAATGAGAGCGGCGATGGCCTTGGCCGCCATCTTTAAGCAGCGGGTGTGACGTGGGTGAGCGCAACCGACTGACTGGAAGGCGCTCCAGAGACCATGGCTCAGATGCAGCCCCAGCAGGCAGAGGGCGAAGATGTACCACGCCGAGACCCACCACACGCGGAATCCGGAAACCACGTTTCCGTAAACATCTCCGGCGACGAACTGCGCCTGCGGATGGATGTAGCCGGCGGTGAACTGCAGCAGATGAAAGATGAGAAACGCAAGAACGATCGGGCCGCTCCAGTACATGGTCCGGGAGGCATAGGAGGAGTTGATGGCCTCCTTGCGGGAGTATCCGACCGGGCGCGCCGCTCGGCTGCGTAACGCCAGCTGCACTGTGGCGGTGACATGCAGCCCCAAAGCCAGCAGCAGGATGCCGCGGATGATCCAGAGCTCTTCCGTGATGTCATGATGCAGAAAGTGCCCATAGGCGTTGATGTGCTCCGGGGCCAGGAACATCTGCAGATTGCCGATCATGTGGCCCACGATGAAGAGGAACATGATGGCTCCGGTGACCGCCATGACCACTTTCTTTCCATTGGAGGACTGCCAGAAGCTAATAGGATGAGGATGGTGCGGGAGAACCCCAGTGTTGCCCATTAATTTGTCCCAGCCTTGTCGTGGTGGATCTTTGTGTCTTTCAGGGAAGTTGGAGGCTGCAATGACGGCTCTTTCAGCATCTTCCTCAACCCAGATGGTCTCTTCCATCCTCGCGAAAGAGATCTTCCGTTCGACGGAGAGCAACTGATTATCGCCAGCGGAAAATAGGCCAGTCAAGCCGCGAGTCCGAATATCGTCAGATCCGTTCTGGTAGCGTCCAGAAAGGAGCTGGCTGCAGCACAGGCTGCAGCCGCCGGCATGACGCAGCCAATGCTGGAATGATCTCACTTGTGGCGGGCCGGCTTGGATGACGGCAGCTTCCTGGCCAGGTCTCTGCAGCAGCGCTCCTACAGCAAGCGGCACTGTTGCAACAGGTTGCGGAACGCAATTCCCCGATGCGAGATCCGCCATTTTTCTTCCCGGGAAAGTTCAGCGAAGGTGCGGTTCAGGCCCGGGAAGAGAAAGAGAGGGTCATAGCCGAAGCCAGATGCGCCGCGAGGGGAGCGGAGGATTTCGCCTTCGACGCTGCCCTGGGAGCGGAGCAGAATCTCTCCGTCGCGGGCCAGGGCAAGATGGCAGACGAATCGCGCGGTGCGGGATCCGGAGAGCGGTAGAGACTCCATCTGCTGCAGTAGATAAGCATTGTTGCGCTCATCGAGAGTGCCGGACAGGGAGGCAGGAGGGTTGGAGCCGTCGGGAAGACGGCGATCGGCATAACGGGCGGAGTGGACGCCGGGCTGATTGCTCAGGGCCATCACCTCCAGGCCGGAGTCGTCGGCGAAGACCAACAGGCCGGGGACCGCCAGAGAGTAGGCCACGGCCTTGATATCGGCGTTGTCCTGGAAGGTCGCGGCGTCTTCCGCCGGCGCAGGGATGGCCTCCAGTCCAGGCAGCGCGAGCACGGTGATTCCGCTGGGCTGGGCAGCGGCGGCAAACTCTGCCAACTTGCCGGGGTTGGAGGTAGCTGCATAGAGGGTCATGGCGGCAGACAGTATAACCGGTTAGCCAGGCTGCTCACGCGGAGGCCGGCTTTGTCCTCCAGAGATCGGTTCTCTGTTGCAGGCGTGAAACCTGCGGACAATAATGACAATAATCAAGGTGCAGCGGTCAGGGTCGTGTTTGGGGGAGGGGGCGCATGTTAAAGAACGATATGCCGGCGGCGGGCGAGGGCGGCCGGCTCAACAGAGCCCAGCGAAGATGACCAGGATCAGCATCGTTATCCCTGCGTACAACGCGGAGCGGACCCTGCGTGAGACGCTCGAAAGCGCGCTGCAACAGACGCGCCCTGCGCATGAAGTCCTGGTCATCGATGATGGATCCAAGGATCGCACCGAAGAGATTGCACGCTCTTTTGGAGATCGGGTTCGTTACATCAAGCAAAGCAACCAGGGAATCGCCGGAGCAAGAAACACTGGAATAAGAGAAGCGACGGGAGATTGGATCGCCTTTCTCGATCACGACGACTTGATGCTTCCCAGCAAAATTGAAAAGCAACTGGCTCTGATTGAGGAGAATCGGGATCTCGTTGTGGTCTACTCCGCCTTTTCAAACCTGTTCGATGATGGGACAACGGGTCTGGTTCCAGCGTTTCCGGCCAAGGATCTCTGGCCGGCGCTGCGGTACCGCACGCCGATCCTACCCTCGACCTCGATCATCCGGTGCTCGGCGCTTCAGGAGGTGGGCGGATTTCTGCCCGTCTACTGTGTAGACGACTGGAGTCTCTGGTTTCGTCTGGTGCGGAGATACTCCGCCAAGGCCTTCCAGGAACATCCCGAGAGCCTGACGCTCTATCGGCGCTGGGAGGGCAGCGAGAGCCGGAACTTCATGCCGATGGCCAAAGCCGTTCTGGAGCTGCTGGACGACCTTTTGCTGGACGGGCTGAGCGGACTCCAGAGAGAGATCTGGAGGCGGCGCATGGAGGCCAAAGTCTACTACGAGCTCTCCTTGGGCCTGCGGGATCGGAAGGACGAGCGATACTGGGAGTTCGTCATTGAATCTCTTCTCCGTTGGCCATTCTGTGGCAAGATCGTCACCCCCTACCGTTACGTCGTCTTCGCTCACATGCTCGGGTCCAGGTTACGCAATTTCTCCTGGAAGCCCAGGTACTGGTGGCCGGTTCGCCGATGCCGGGAGAATCTGACCCTGTCGAGTTAAACGAAACTTGATCGCGCCCAGCTATGGCGGCCGCCGCAGCTACCGGAAGCAGCCGAGCGACCAGCTCAATTATATCGTAGTTCGATACTATAGGGACCGTGCCGGGAGAGGACCAGGGTTCCCTTGGGGTGCTCTGTGGCCGTGCCGGTCGCATTCATATTCCGAATATCGTGCGCCTGAGCCTATGAATGTTTGGGTGCTCCTCGCTCTGGAGATGGAGAGTCAAGAGTGATGTTTCAGCGGTTTACGTTGGTTTTCGAGGCCCGGGTGAATTTTTGACAAGAGATCAAATCAGCTCGCCCGGACAGGCGTTCCAGGGAGGGGCCAGGGCAGGCCCCCAGGTTTGCAGCGCGGATAAAGTGTGTGGCACTTTCGGTATTGCTAGGTATCCTGAAGCTGGCTGGCAGGGGCCTTTCCGTTGGGGAAAGCACCCCGCCCGCCGGACCATGCGTTAGCGGCCGAGGTTGAGATAGTGACCGAAACTCCGCAGGCCAAGCCGTAGACGGAGAAGAGGCAGAAGCGCGGAAGAGAGCCAGCCATGCGTTCCTGATGGTGCCGAACGGCGCTGACCGGAAGGCGACATGGAAACCGTCTAGGGATGCCAGCGGCGATTTCTTGAAGCGGCCAAGAGAGGCGGCAAGGAGAAGCGGCTAAGACTCCGATGCGGGCATGGAATGTCCGCATCACGAAGGAGACGCAGATGAAGATGCCCCTCCGATGGGCAGGGATCGCAGGGCTGGCAGTGGCACTGGCCGGCGCCCAGGCGCAGACAGGCAACGGCTTCATCTTTGCGCCGCTCTCCAGCGGCCACGCGCTCGCAGGGACACAGCCCGATAACCACGCCTCCACGGTTGTGGAGTTGAAAGATGGCGATGTGCTGGCGGCCTGGTTTGGCGGAACCCGGGAGGGCGCGCCGGACGTGGCCATCTACGGCTCCCGATTGCACCGTGGCGTTTGGTCCCGGCCTGTCCAACTAGCCCGCGCCCCCGGAGTGGCCTGTTGGAACCCTGTGCTCTTCCACACCCGCGACGGCCGGCTCTGGCTTTACTACAAGTACGGGACTCATCCCAGCACCTGGAAGGGCGCCCGCAAATGGAGCCGCGACGAAGGCCACACCTGGAGCGCTGCGGAGCATCTTCCCGACGGCATCCTCGGTCCCATTAAAGACAAGCCTCTGGTGCTGAGCGACGGAACCATCGTCAGCGGCTCGTCGGTGGAGAGTGGCAGGTGGACGGCGTGGATCGAGCGCTCCACGGACGCCGGCGAAACCTGGACCAGCTTCGGACCTATTACCGTTCCGGAAAGTCTTGATAGACCCAATGTCGCTGCCCGCGCCGCTCTGGTAACGGCAACCGCCGCCCAGAGCGCCCCGTCCGCTCCCTCTGAGCCAGACGACGCGGGGCCGCACACTAAGCTCTACCCTCCGTCCCGAGAGACCATTGGCATCATCCAGCCGGCGGTCGTCTCGCTGGGAGGGCGGCATCTTCGCTTTTACGCTCGCAGCCGCACGCGAGCAGCGCGCATCGCTGTGGCGGACTCGACGGACGTTGGAGTCACCTGGACCCAGGCGCGCTTCATTGACCTGCCGAACCCCAACTCCGGCATCGACGCGGTTCGGCTGCGCGACGGCCGCATCGTTCTGGTCTTCAACAACAGCTATGATGCGCGCACGCCGCTGAATCTGGCGGTCAGCCGCGATGGCGAGCACTTCGCCGTCGTCAAGACCCTTGAGAGTGGGACAGGTCAGTACTCGTATCCGGCCATCGTTCAAGCGGCCAACGGCGATCTGCTGATTACCTACTCCTGGCGTCGCCAGACCATCAAGTTCGTCCGCCTACCGCTGCGCGACCTTCCCTGAGGCGGCCTCAGAGGCGGCATTCTGCCTGCACGGCCAGGAGCGAAAGGCGCGGGGCGACGGAGGCTGTCAGGAGCAGAGCGAAGCGATCCAACAAGCCGCACCGCGGGCCCAGGACATCACCTGCCGCCGGACGAAGTTCAAGCACGATGTGAACCGGTTACAGAAGAAGAACCGAAGTCAGTCGAGCATCCGGGCAAAGGTGGAGCGCGTGTTTCGCATCCTGAAGCGGGCCTTCGGCTTCGACAAGGTGAGATGTCGGGGTTTGCGCAAGAACCGCCACCGGCTGTGCGCTACCGTCGCCCTGGTGGACCTGTACCTCCACCGCAAACGCCTGGCCGGGCTCGGTCAGTAGTGTGTCTCGTTTGTCTGGGGGCCGGAAAAGCGGTCTCCGGGCCACGCCGAAGACCCATATCCTCGCCAAATCCCTCACCCAGGCTCAGAACAACCTCATCGTCGGAAAATCACAACCCAATGCAGAGGTTCCTTACTGACTCGGCCTTGATAAGTGAGACGTTGCATTGGTTTGAAGCATCTCATAGGTCTGGAGAAGACCGAGGCGCATTGTCTTCCGCGAGTGGTGCTGAATGAGCGTTGTCGTGGTGTCGTGAAGTTGCGTCTTAGCGGAGTGACGATCGCCGAGACTGTGGCGCAGTGCGAGTTAGGTCGATCGGCGGTGATTCGCGCGATGCGGGCCTACGAACGCGGCGACTGGAAGGCCGTGGCGGTGTTGGTTGTTGGTCGGCCGGTGGGTTCGGGCCGGATGCTGACGGCGGCGCAGGAGACCAAGATTCAGCAACGGATTCAGGACCGCACGCCGGACCAGTTGAAGCTGAGCCATGCGTTGTGGACACGGCAGGCGGTGAGCGAGTTGACCGAAGCGATGTATGGCGTTCGGCTGAAGGTGCGCAACATGGGCAGGTATCTGAAGCGCTGAGGATTCACACAGCAACGTCCGCAGGAGAAGGCCTGCGAACAGAACCCTGCTGCCGTCGATCAGTGGGTGAACGAAGAGTATCCAAAGATCGCCAAAGCCGCGAAAGACGAGGGTGCAGAGATACAGTGTGGAGACGAAACAGGGCTGCGTTCGGACGATGTTGCGCGGTCGGGGCTATGCGCCCAAAGGCAAGACGCCGGTGGCGCGGGCCAACGCGAATCGCCAGAAGCTGAGCGTGAGTTCGACGGTGACCAACTAAAGGCCAGATGCGCCGGAAGGTCTTTTCGGGCACGCAGAATGCGAAGATCCTGACTGGCTTCTTGAAGCGACTCGTGCATGGCCGAGAGAAGCGAGTCTTTCTGATCCTGGACAACCTGCGCGTGCATCACTCCAAGGAAGTGAAGAAGTGGCTGAAGGAAAATGAGGACAAGATACAGGTCTTTTACTTGCCCAATTATTCGCCGGAGCTGAACCCGGACGAGTTGCTGAATGCCGACCCGAAGCAGAGAGTCACGAAGGCTGCTCCGGCAAGAAATAAAACTGCCCTGACGCGTACTGCCATCAGTGCACTGCGTAGCATCCAGAAGCAGCCTGATCGAGTCGAGCACTATTCCGGACAAAAAGATGTATCGTATGCCGCATAGGTCGCACTCTTCAAGGCCAGATCAAGCAGACGCTCTGGCTGATTCAATTCACATCTTCATGTTTCTTTACTGCCATGGAGATCTGCGGGGGAAGCGGAGTGCAGCCTAAGCTGCGCCTGAACGGCGCCAAAGTGGCCCAGCGGGAGCTGACGCCAGCCTGGACGGATAACCGCAAGAGCATTCTGTACGACACCTACGAGGTGACTTCCATGCTGAACCGGGGTGCGAACACGATGGGCGTTCTGCCGGGCAATGGGATGTTTAACCTCGTCCGCACCAAGGGAAGGCACAGCAAGTGTTCTGGCTCTTTCGTGTCTCCGCGGCCCGCCGCCGACCTGGATCTTCACTTTCGCGACGGCACCCAGCGGACCATTCTGACCGGACAGCCATGGCAGACAGCGTTCCGCCCTAGCCTGTACTCCTCCACCTACGGCGTGAACGGATGCACGGTTATGTCCGTGATGAGCGAACGACTGCCGCCCTGGGCTCACGAGGTGGAAATCGCCGGCGAGGTTGGCATCCACGCTCCTCAATCGGCCGACGGCAGGCCCAACGCACTGGTGGACTGGAAGAACAACGACGGTGGCGATCCGGACAAGTGCGTCTTCTTCCACCGCGGAGACTGGGCCAAGGAGTGTTTGCCGGACATCCGCATTACCACATCGCCAATTTTGGGCACCACGCTGGGCGAAGAGAACACCTTTGGAACGCTCGACGACCGGAGCGATACAGATAACATGACCTTTGGCGGCGTGAGTACCAACGATCGCGCCAGCAAGATATTGGCCTACGTTGGCGAGGGAGAATTCACAACTGATCCGCTGGAGACCTTGGGTTTGCGGGCTGTGGTCAAGGTGCCGGATCTGCCGCGCCTGATGCACATCATCTACTTGAATGGCCTCGGGCTCCATGCCGCTGATGGTTGGCCTGACGCCTGCCGCCGATCGCCCAGCGGTACTGGCCAGCCTGGTGGCGGACATCCGCGCCCACGGGAATCATGTCACAGCCGGTGACATCGGCTTCCATTACGTTGTGGACGCGCTGATGGACAACGGAGCATCCAACGTCATGCTGGATATGCTGCTGCGCACCGACAGCCCCAGCTACGGCTATCAACTGGCGCAGGGCGCAACGGCGCTGACAGAGGCCTGGAACGCGCGCCACGGCAGCTCGCAGGATCACCTGATGCTGGGCGACGCCGAGGAGTGGTTCTATGCCGGCATGATGGGCTTGCGTCTGAACTTCTCCCGGCTGGCTCCGGAGCAGATCGGCATTGAATCGGCGATGCTCCAGCGGATCAACTCGGCTCAGATGGTCTACCGGTCTGTCAAAGGCGCGATCGGCGAGGCCTGGAAGCATCTGCCGGGACGGACGCGGCTGGATGTAAGCATTCCAGCCAACGCCCGTGCCGTGGTGAGGCTACCCAATGCTCCCGGTTCAACCCTGCTGGAAAGCGGGCATCCGGTGACGGAAGCTGTTGGCGTTACGATACTGGGAAGCCATTCGGACGGGGTCGAGCTTGACGTTGGATCGGGAGAGTATCACTTCTCCATCGTGCCGGCCCAGTAGCGGCCACCCGGCAGCAGGGTCAGTTCCCATGGCCAGGCGGATACGGGCGCAGGCCGTCCATGGCGATGCGGGCGGAGACGAGTTGCGCCTTGAGGATGAAATCCGGTTCTCCCCGGTTGAGCGGTTTCATTCCAGGCGATAGATGCAAAGTGGCGATGGCGAGATTGGACTCTTCGGACGGCATCCTGAAGCCATGCCACAGCGACTTGCCGCTCCCCTGGAAGATTGTGTTGCAATTCGTGTCGCGCGAAATAGCCGCCTTTCTTGCCGCGACGACATGGTTGGCGTTTGCCCGAGCCA
>JAJYZE010000321.1 GCA_021800195.1 Acidobacteriota bacterium | reverse complement strand
CAACGCCGTCATCCGCGTGGCGGAGGCAAAGCTGGCCAGTGTGGCTCACAGGAACGCTTTAGCAGGGAAGGGTTGATCCAGTTTTAACTTCTTAGGTGGCGCCTAGCCGCCATCTTGGCGTGTCCCTTGTGCGCCGGCGAATTCCTCGCCTTGCAGTAGATTCCTCCCTCTATCTCGCTCTTCATAGAAGGGCGATCTGTTGAAGGCCGCGGCAGCAACTTCTCCGCACCTATCAGGGCCGCAACGCCCCATCCAAGCTTGATGCTCAAAGGCGCCGTGACGCAGAGCCAGAGAGCGACGGTCTCGTCGGCCCTTCCCGGGCCTGCATCCGCAGGTGCTTGCCTTGCGTTTTGGGTAAGCTGCTCAATTGCATGCAAGAAGCCGGGATCTGACCTGCCGAACCGACCGATCACCCCACCGGATCGCCAGCCCGCCTGCACTTTATGAAAAGAAATGATGGCGGAGAGTGAGGGATTCGAACCCCCGATAGCCTTGCGACTATGTCTGATTTCGAGTCAGGTGCATTCAACCGGGCTCTGCCAACTCTCCAACGTAACCCACAAACGCTCCTATGATCCTCCCAGATCCGACGGATTGTGCCGGACTTTTCGTCAAGCACCACCCGGGTAGGAGCATCGTTGGTTCTTTCAAGGCTTCCTGGAGTCGAAGATGGAACCCTCCCGGAACCCTCCCGGACCCCCCGTAACCCGAGGTTCGCCGAGGATAGAGTAGACCTTCCCTGACGGTGAGGTCTCTGCTCGCTCTCTCGCAAGTGTACCGGCAAAAGCGATCTGCATGCAATCGAGAGTTCGAGACGTTCGCCGGCTTGGTATCCCTTCCGGTTGATTCGATTCAACCCCTGACCCTCAAGATCGTTCCGCTGATGCCCCTTGGGTCGTGGGACATCTCTGCTGGTAGCCGGTTATCGCCATGGCATCCCCCCATTCCCTTACGCTCACAGGCGTAACTCCTATCATAAGGACTATAAATCTCAATGGAGTTCATTCGCGCACCGAATTCAACCCTCTCTGAGGATTCGTTGGGCACCGGAGGAAGAGGATGGCAACAATCTCTGACGCGGTTATCCGACAGCGCCGCACAGCAACACGTGTCTTATCGACCAATATTCACCTGATTCGCTGGGTGGATAAGATGGCTGATCTCACCCAGCCGGCAGCGATTCACTGGGTAGACGGGTCCGAGGGTGAAAACCAGGGCCTCTGCGAGCAACTGGTTGACTCCGGTACGTTCATCCGCCTGAACCAGAAGCTTTGGCCAGGCTGCTATCTGGCTCGCTCGTCCCCCAAGGACGTGGCGCGGGTGGAAGATCGCACTTTCATCTGCTCTTACTCCAAAGACGACGCAGGACCTACCAATCACTGGGAGGCCCCTTATGCCATGCGCAAGAGACTCAAGGATCTCTTCCGGGGATGCATGCGTGGCAGGACGATGTATGTTCTGCCTTTCTCCATGGGCCCGATTGGATCACCCATGTCGCGCATCGGCGTGCAGCTTACCGATTCTGCTTATGTAGTGGTGAACATGCGCATCATGACCCGCATCGGGCTGCCGGTGTTCGCCGAGATCGATAAGGACATCCATCGCGTGGTGCCGTGCATGCACTCCGTCGGAGCTCCTTTGGAGCCTGGTCAGCGGGATGTTCCCTGGCCGCAAAACGACACCAAGTACATCGTTCACTTCCCGGAGACCAGAGAGATCTGGAGCTACGGCTCCGGCTATGGCGGCAACGCGCTGTTGGGTAAAAAGTGCTTTGCCCTGCGCATCGCCACCAACATCGCCCGCGATGAAGGTTGGATGGCCGAGCACATGCTTATCCTCGGGCTGGAGTCTCCTGTGGGCGAAAAGACCTATCTGGCAGCGGCATTTCCCTCTGCCTGCGGCAAGACCAACCTGGCCATGCTGATTCCGCCCAAAGGATTTGAAGGCTGGAAGACCTGGACGGTGGGCGATGACATCGCATGGCTTCGTCCTGACGCGACCGGCCGCATCCGCGGCATCAATCCGGAGACCGGCTTTTTTGGCGTTGCTCCGGGCACCAGCGTCAAGACCAATCCCAACGCAATGGCCACGTTGAGCCGCAATACCATCTTCACCAATGTGGCCCTTACCCCGGAGGGCGGCGTCTGGTGGGAGGGCATGACGGATGATCCGCCCGCAGAGTGCATCGACTGGAAGGGCGAGCCCTGGACTCCGGAGATCGGACGCCAGACCGGCCGCACCGCCGCGCACCCCAACGGCCGTTTCACCGCTCCCGCCTCGCAGTGCCCATCGTTCGATTTAGCCGCGTCGGAGTCGCCCGACGGAGTGCCCATCGCCGCCTTCGTCTTTGGAGGAAGACGCGCTGCTGCCATTCCCTTGGTGGTGCAAGCGTTCAACTGGTCCTCCGGCGTCTATCTCGGAGCCACCATGGGCTCGGAGACCACCGCCGCCGCCGAAGGCGCGGTCGGCAAAGTCCGTCGCGATCCCATGGCCATGCTGCCCTTCTGCGGATATCACATGGGCGACTACTTACGCCACTGGCTCACCATGCAGCGGCAACTCAACATTACGCCCCGCGTCTTCCAGGTCAACTGGTTTCTCAAAGACGAGGATGGCAAGTTTCTATGGCCTGGGTACAGTGAGAATATGCGGGTGTTGAAGTGGATCGTCGATCGCGCTCGTGGACGCGCCCAGGGCAGAGAGACTCCCATCGGCTGGGTTCCGCGCTATCAGGACATCCACTGGGAGGGACTCAACATCTCTCCCGCAGTCTTTGCCCAACTGGAAGCGGTAGACCGCAAAGCCTGGTTGCGCGAGGTCATGGACCATGAAGAACTCTTCCTCGCTTTGCATGACCATCTGCCCGCCGAGATGATTTATGAGCGCGAGTTGCTCATTTGCCGTCTATGACTCTGCTTCGGAACGGGAGAGGATCTGCGCCATCAACCGCGGAACAATCGCCTGAATGCTCGCTTCATCCAGAACGTCGGGACTGAAGCGGGTATTCAGCGCAAATCCCTCCAGTAGCGCTTCCACCTCCAACGTGCTGCAGCGCATCTCCGCCGCTCGCCCGGTCTTTTCGGGAAACAGGCCAGATAGCTCCTGTTCATTCACCCTGGTGCTCGCCTCCAGATGCATCTCCGCCAGCCTAGCCTGCATCTTCGGATGGCGCAAAGCGAAGAGTTTGAACTCAATCTGCAATAACTGTGCCTGAGTGTCGTAGATTTGCTCGACGATGTAGCCGATCAGGGCCTGATAGCGCGCCTCCTGATCCTGCAGGCCCAGTACGCGCTCCCGCACCATACGCGCATGCCGCTGTGCCGCCAGCGTGCGCAGCGTAAGAAACACTTCGGTCTTGCCCTTAAAATTCGCGTAAAAGGCTCCGCGGCTACGGCCGGCTTCGGCGGCAATGTCCTCAATGCGCGAAGCCTCAAAGCCGTCCCGGGCAAAGATCTTCTCCGCCGCGCGCAATAAGCCTGCTCGGGTCTTCTCCGACTTCAGCATCTGCCGAAGCCCGGGCTGTTCCTCCTCCTCCGCCAATGGGATCCCTTGCTCCGGGTTTCGTCTTCCTCGGGACATTTTTTGAATCGATTCTCCACCTTCGAGCATAATATACATACGTGTATATTTTCGGAGGCTTCTCCGAAGGTATCCGGAGTTTCTGCCGGAGGCTATTCCGTTATGGTATCTTGCCCCCCTCTGCGGGGATCCCTTGCGCTAGCGCTAGCTCTGTTGTCTGCGGCGCCGTTGGCCGGATGCAACCGTAGTGGCCCACCGCAGGCGATGCAGGAGGCCATTGGGCCGCTGCCGGTCAT
>JAJYZE010000320.1 GCA_021800195.1 Acidobacteriota bacterium | reverse complement strand
CGTTGTGCTGGTTACCGCCGCAGCCTACTTCGCCGCCACCTATCTGGGACAGCAAATGAAGCTGCGCATCCTTGCCGAGAAACTGCTCGTCATCTCGCAGCGCATCTTCGGCATTCCGCCCTTCCGCCTTTATGCTCTCGCAGACGGAATTCGACGCCTGCTCTCCGGAAGCGCCTTCCGGCCGCCACAAGAATCACCCCCGAATGCCCAACTGGAACTGGCCCTCGTTTGGCCAGCCTGAGAAATTCTGGGGAAAGCCCTGTGGAGATTACCCTTGACTGGAGCGCAGGTCTCCGATATCCGCATCTGAAATACCCTATCGCATCACAGAGCACCGCGGTTCCTTTGATCCGTCTTACGTTGAGCCTGCCTCGCTTGAGCGTTGTCTCATTTTTCTCCCCACCATCTGAACTTCGATCGGTCGCCTGCGTGCCGCCAAGGGCGGAGGTGAGAGTGCGTTTGTTTTTGGTTAGCGAGGAGGAGCAACGCGAAGAACGGTAATCTATCTGGCTTTCATCGTTTCGCTTACCGTTGTTCTGGGCACCGGGCCGGGATGTCCCCAGAGTGACACGCAATCGACGAGCCTCTCGCAAGGTTCACTGAAAGCTCTTGGCGGGGGATCCGTCGAGGACGTTAGCATTCTATTGCAGGCACACCGAGTGGCCGGGTCCAGCGATGAGACGGACTCCGCTACGTTTGAAGCGACCAGGAGCGGGTCCACGAACCTGTCTTACCGGACATCCTCGGGGCCACTTACGGAGAGTCGCATCTGGTTGGACGGCGGCGCCCGCGCGGGAACGTGGGTTGACCCCCAAGGAGCCAGCCATGCCATCGCCTACCACAACATGACGACGGAGCCGTTCTGGTTCTTTCCGGTCATGATTGTGCAGGATGCACTCAGCGGCGAGAACAATGTCGTGGCCTCTTACGTTGGCGCGGGGACCTTCAACGGAACAGCAGTTCATCATCTTCGTCTCGTCGCCGTCCCTCCCGGTGCAGCATCCGCCCCGGG
This sequence comes from Acidobacteriota bacterium, assembly GCA_021800195.1. GTDB lineage: Bacteria > Acidobacteriota > Terriglobia > Terriglobales > Acidobacteriaceae > Granulicella. The sequence continues at coordinate 2,804 of JAJYZE010000320.1, read as the reverse complement.
ATTGATCGAAGCGCTGAGCCAGACAGAGCTTTATCTCGACCCGGGAACGCTGCTGCCCGTCGGGCTGACCTACAGAGACCACCCAGATGGCACGCTCACCGTGGACATACCGGTGGAAGTCTTGTTCTCGGCATATCTCGCGATGAACGGCGTCGAAGTACCCACTCAGATTGAGCAACTTCGTAGCAACTCTGTGACCCTGGACCTTCAAGTCCAAAGCGTCGCGATCAACGCGGGCGTCGTTCTCCCGGCTTCTTCAACCGAGTAACGCATGAGAGGTATTCCATGCTGCGATTTCGTCTCTTCGCGAGTATTGCGTTGCTCTCATTGGCTGGCGCCCTGAACGCCCAGGTTGAGGTGGGGCAGTATCCCTTCGGTACGTATAGCACGACGGGGCCGGACGTCGTGAACCTCGGCAATCTCAGCGTGCTATGGAGCGTTCCCATCCTTAACAAGGCCGGGCGCGGAATCCCGCTGACCTACAGTCTGACATATAACTCCTCCATCTGGTACCCGGTAACCTCGGGCAGTTCGACCACATGGCAACCGGTGAGCGGCTGGGGATGGTCGGGGCTCTCGCCGGCAGGGAATGCGGAGATCACCTACCAGGAGACGCACTCCACCGCGCAGTGCTCCAACGGAACGCGTAATCGGACGACCTACTACGAGTGGACCTTTTATGGTCTGCAGTACGTCGACCTGGTTGGGACACGTGACCCCCGAAAGGGGGCTGTGGAGGAACTTAAAGCTCCTCTGCGGGAACCACAATGGAATGAGCAGCCTACAGCCAGCTACCGCGAAAACACTGGTGTTTACGGGTTGCTGTGGGTGAACATGCTTGGAATCAGCGGCTAGAGGAAAAACCAGCCTTCGGTGGTGGTTCGGTGTAAACGCGGTGGTTGCTATGCGTGAACATGTTGAAAATGCGCCTCGTCAGCAGAATCTGTGGGTCGTTTCCGTTTCAGGCAATCGTCCAAGTGTGGGTTAGAGCGCAAGTTCGATGCCCTTGTAGGTGCGAAAACCGTAGATCGTCTGGTGATCACTCGGACTTTGTTGTTGAGACCTTCGACGGCGGCGCTGGAAAGCTCTCCTCGGGCACGGAACCAGTTCATCAGCAGGGGCTCGTGAGCCCGCAGCATACGCGCCACCTTCTTCTTCATCGGGTCCAGCCGGCTGCGCATGGCCCGCTCGCACCAGACATCCAGGAATCCTCCGGCCCAGAGAAGCAACTTGTACTTCCAGAACTGCCCGAAGGCCTCCTTCAGTTCCCAGGCCCGGGCCGTCGCCAGCTTGCTGGCCAGCAGCGCGTTCAGCCCGCTTCGCGCCTTGCCTCGTACCCGGCTGCCCTTGCGCAGCAGCGGCCAGCGCATGTGCTTGAGCTTCTGTGCCTCTTCGCGGCTGTGCGCACGCAGCCAGTTGCTCTCGGCCCGGCGCACCTCATCGACGGCCTTATTCAGATGCTGGGTGATGTGAAACCGGTCCAGCACATTCAGCGCCTGGCCGGCTTCCTCGGCAAGCACCTTCAGATACGGCTTCCACATGTCGCTACAGACATACCGCAAGCCCTGCACAAACTCTCCGCCGAGTTCCTCCAGCCCGCGGCGCAACGTCCGTTCGCGGCGCAGTTTGCCGATCCACAGCCACCGGTGGCAGCGGGGCCACCGAACTTCGCCGTAGGGTCACGTCTCCATCGGTGGTGGAGATGGTCACGGTGGGTCCACCCCCCGCCACCTGGCCCTGTAGCGTGCTCGCGCCCGCCGTCCTCTGCGCGGTCAGGCCAAAGTCGTTCTCCATCTCTCCATTGCGAGTCCGCGCATCCAGGCTGAAGCCGGCGCCGCCCGGCAAATCGACGTCGACCGAGCCATCATGATTTTCAATCGAGAGCACGTCCAGCGGCGCAGGATGCGTCAACTCCACCGAACCGTTGCGGTCCGAGATCTCGACAGCACCCTGCACGCGATCCAGCGTGATATTTTTGTCGACCGTCTTCACCACCACGGGTCCGAGCAGTTGGCTTGCGTCCAGGCTGTCGCTGTCCACATCGAACTCGTCCTCCAGGCGCGCGGCGCTGAACTGCGTCCGGCTGGTCTCAAAGCGAATGGCTCCAGCGATGTGCTCCAGATCCGTCGAGCCGAAGAAATCACCCTGCAGGGTCAGGTCTCCGTCGACCTCGGAGATGTCAATATCTCCGCAGTGCCCCTCGACCACCACCGGCCCATGGATGCTGTGCAGGCTAAGGCTGGCATCATCATCGTTCATATGCAGGGTGACGCTGTTGTTCACTCCGCTGACATCCACATCCCCGTGCCTGGCGGAGACCGTCACCGCTCCAGAGGTTTCATTGACGGTCACATCGCCATGGTCGGCCACAATGGTGACGGCTGCTCCGTGAGGAAGCGTCACGGTAAGGTCCGCCTGACCGCCCTCGACATCGTTGCCGTTGAGGCTGAGCACGCCGTTCTGCGCGGCAAAGACCGGTTGCAGCGCCCGGATCTTTCGCTGCCCCCGCGCCTGATCCCAGGCATGCGCCTCGGCATGCACGTTGACATGCACCTGCCCGTCACTGCTGGAGCCGGAGACCGTAACATCTCCGCGCGGGTCGTGAATCATCAGCGCGGTTCCCTGCGGGATCGCGCCGGCCAGCGAACTATCTGCGTCGTAGCGCTCGCCGAACAGGGAGGAAAGCCAGGAAGATCCGTCCGCCAGAGTGTCGTTCCGCCAAGCAAGAGCCTCTGCCAGCGGGCTGCAGAGCAAACGCACGCCCACACCGGCCAGCGCCAGCAGAACCAGAAGAAAAATGAGCC
>JAJYZE010000319.1 GCA_021800195.1 Acidobacteriota bacterium | reverse complement strand
AGCGGGCAGGTCTTGCTTGGTTTACGCTGCAAACTTTAGCGGTGATTGCCTTTGTGGGCATGGGGATGTCTGCGGCGTGGGCTCAGTCTCCCGCGCCTGGTCAGGTGCCGGCGGGGAGCGCTGCGGCCTATCCTGCTCAGGCTTCGGCGGATTTCGGCTTTGCGGTTCCAGCCGGTGACCAACTCTTCTCCAGCAGTTCCCAGGAGCAGACAGCGTCCTTAGCGATGCCTGCCGCCGCAGACTTCAGCGCCGCGCTGCTCCCTCAGACGGCGCAGTCCGCCGGGGCAAATCCGGCTGGGGCGACTCACAGCGCTCGCCCAACCCATCGCCGCAGGTTCTTCCATGGTGAGGATTCCAACAAGGTTCTTTTCTATGCGGGTACGGCCGCAACGATTCCCGTGGGAAGAACTTCCAGCTACCTGACGCCAAATTGGACGGTTCAGGGAGGCGTGGGACCCTGGATCACCCACCGTCTAGCGGTCGCTGTGGAGTTCGACTGGGATCAGTTCGGTTTGACCAAGACGGCGCTTGATAACCAGCTTGCCATCTATAACTACGTCTATGGCGACCTCTATGGCCTGAACACGGCGGGGAATCGTATGGATGGAGGTAGCCTGATCTGGTCCTTTTCGCTGCAGCCCCAGTTTATCCTCCATTCCAGCTCCACCATGGAAGTCTATGCCAAGGCCGGAGCGGGTCTTTACTTCAAGTCGGCGAGCTTCATCCTGCCGGTAAGCTCCTGCACCTTCACCTGTCCTCCTTACGACTTTCGCTACTTCAGGATCAATGCTCCTGGATATGATGGCGGTCTCGGTATGGCCTTCAAGGCTCCATCCTTGTTCAAGATCAAGCCTCCTTCCAAGCTGAAGCTTTATGTGGAAGGACGGTTCATTTACATCGATCACCGCAACCACAACAGCGTGGTGAACACACCGGCGAGCCTGGCGTCGATCAACACCAATATCAATACGTTTTATCCGTACAACAGCGCCAGCAGCATCGATTTTTTTCCGGCCGACGCCGAAAGCACAATGTACTTTCCGGTGACGGTCGGATTCCGCTGGTAGCCAGGGCGGAGCCTTCGTTGTAGCAGCTTGCAAAACACGGATCTTCTTTGAGGGCGTGCCTGTCAGGCGCGCCCTTTGCGTCGATGCGCGACGCTCCAAACGGAGACTGGAGCGCTACGGAGGTAGTTCACGGGAGTCCCCCAAAGTTGGAAGATCATGCATTCTCTGGGAGTCAGTCTGGCTCTCCGCTCCGCGCACCGATGCTGACTGTGGGTCAGGTCGCCCCGCCAGATTTCATTTCGGAGATCGCAGCCGCGGCAGGCGCTTCCAGTCCGCAACGGCTGACCGATCAGGCGCCGAAACTATCGTTACGTTGAAGGGTTCTTAGGGGGAGGTGCGGTAGAGCTGTACACCGGGCTCCCGTCTTTCCACGTCTTAATGAGTGGACGTGGCAGCTCGTCGGGCACGGGAATCTGGAGAGTTCCTCCGCAAGATGGCGCCTGCGGACGGTGTCTTGCAATGGCATCCTTCGCAAGCATATGGAACATCTCAATGACTGACAGGGGTACCGGTTATGTGGACATTGATTGGTTCTTCAGAAGAAGCACAGAGCCCGCACCGGGCAGGTTTCGCTCGGCTGACGCTGCAAGCGGTCGCCGTCATCGCACTCATTTGTCCAGGGATCTCCGCAACGCAAGCTCAGGCTCCCACACAAGGTCAAGGGCAGGCGGAGAGCATGAAGTCATACCCTGTGCAGGCCGCAGCAGAGTTCAACTTTCAGGTTCCTGCCGACGAACAGATGTTTTCTACCAGCTCAGATGAGCAGACAGCGGAGTTGGCGATGCCCGCCCAACCGAATGGCAGCGCCCCGCTGCCGGCTGCCGGGGCGCAGTATGGTGGTTGGGAGCCTCAGTACGGAAGGGCAGAATATCGCCCGAACGGTTCCAACGTAGACGGATCGCTGAAGGCCATCTTCTATATCGGCGGCGGCGCAACCATGCCGATGAAGAATACCGCCCAGTATTTGACCCCGAACTTCAGCTTCCAGACAGGCATTGGACCTCGCTTCAACCGTCATCTAGCCCTTCCCTTTGAGTTCGACTGGGATGAGTTTGGAATCACCCAGACTGCGCTCGACAATCAGATAGCCATTTACGACTACATCTTTGGCAACGACTCGGTGAAGTATCTGTTGAACGGTAACAACCACATCTGGTCCTTCTCCGTGCAGCCTACGCTGAGCCTGCACGATGGCGATACCATGGAGACCTACATCAAGGTTGGAGCCGGCTTCTATCACAAGGTAACGGACTTTACCTTGCCGGCCGGCCCCTGCGATTTCTATTGCGCCACCTTCAATCTAGATCAGTACACCTCCAATGCTCCTGGCTATGATGGCGGCTTGGGCTTCGCGTTCCGGCTGGCATCAGACTCCCATATGAAGCTTTATATGGAAGCCAAGTATGTCTATATCGACAATCGGTTCCGCGCCGGCATTGTGAATACCCCGGCAAGTCTGGCAACCGTCACCAGCACCACCACCAACTTCTTCCCCGCCAACAGCGATCGCACGACCTACATCCCGGTGACGATTGGGTTCCGCTGGTGACCACGGACAGGCGGCCATCGAGGCCGGCGGCGATACCCTCCCTTTGGCAAGCGTCCGGTGACTGTCACCAGCATCTCCTCCTCCGGATGCGCCACGGCGCTACCCAACTCGATGGACGTCCTCCCCATCGCCCTTCCGCCCCAGAGCAGCCTTGCCGGCTGGGGCGGAAGGTGAAGTTTATAGCATTTTCAGTGTTGATGGGTGTCCCGAAGAGGGCTTACAGTGGCGTTTTAATTGGGGAAAACGCCCATAGAATTCGACAGCTTCTCTACATGGACAATTGACGCCGAAAATGCGTTATCCCGTCCGGCCGCCTGTCTGCGCCCCGGATGCGGCTGATGTCGGTTTGGGGGGTGTCGGTGCGCTCAGCGCGGCTCCCTGATCCTCAGGATGTTGTTGCTGGCCTATCACGTACTGGATCTGGCCGGCGTCTTTCGTGCCATCCGCCGACACCTCCAATCTGAAAACCTGAGATCGAAGGTTACTCTGGCCGGTGCCTGGCGAGGCTCCGGAGAACGTCACCCGGCGAATCGCCGCCGGCTGCGGGCGGCATCCCCGAACCATTCGGTTCTTTGCGGCCGCATTGAAGTTCCAAGCGCGAGCACGCGTCATCAGCGGCTGCCCCGTCTCTCGAAGCGGTAGATGGAGCAGAGTTCGTTGCCCGTCGAGCCGTACTCCTTTTGCTCGGCGATGGCCTCCAGGTCGGCGGTGTGATCCTCGGGGCTCATCGGGACTAGACCGGTCCAGAGACGATGCCACGCCGGATGCCGGTCCAGATAGGAGTCGTGCTCGGCGTTGACGTAAATCAGGTCAAACGGCCGCGGGTGAAGGGTCAGAGATGCCTCTACGTGGCGCAGGAAGCGGCGCAGCACCGGAAGTTCGAAGGGATGGAAGAGAAAGGTGAGGATCGCCTCCGCAGGCAGCAGATGGCAAGTGGCGTCTGCGTGGTGGACGGCGATCGGCGAAAGCGGACTGGCCCCTGGATCCTTCTGCCACAGCGCGACGTTGGCCTCCGCGATCGCCGCCAGCCCCGCATGCAGTTCGATGCCCTCCACTCGCAGGAAGGGGTACTCGGAGGCCAGCAGCACGGCGCGCCCTTTCCCTGCTCCCACATCCAGAAAGACCGTCCGCTCAATCGGGTGAGGGTTCGTGCGCTGCAGCCAGAGGTCCAGGACGTTCTGCAAAATCGATGGGGCAATGCCGTAGTAGGCGGTCA
>JAJYZE010000318.1 GCA_021800195.1 Acidobacteriota bacterium | reverse complement strand
AGTGGCAGAGAGGCTCCAGCGGGCAATCCAGGCAGCGCGGCTTGCGCGCAACACAGATCTGCCGGCCATGGTGGATCAGTTCATGGCTGAACTGAATCCAGTGGTGTTTGGGGATCGCTTTCTCCAGGTCTCGCTCCACTTTTACCGGATCTGTCTCCTGCGTGAGGTCCAGGCGGCGCGCCAGACGGCCAACATGAGTATCCACGACGATACCGGAGGCGATTCCAAACCAGCTTCCGAGCACGACGTTGGCTGTCTTGCGGGCCACGCCCGGAAGCTTGGTCAGATCTTCGATCGTCTGTGGAACCTTCCCGCCAAATTTCTCCACCAGAACGCGGGCCGCGCCCTGAATGTTCTTCGCTTTGGCACGGTAAAAACCGGTGGCGTGGATGATCCGCTCCAGCTCCGGCAGCGGCGCTGCAGCCAGCTTTGCTGGAGTGGGGAACCTCTTAAAGAGCTCTGGTGTTACCTTGTTCACGCCCACATCCGTGGTCTGCGCAGACAGTATGGTGGCGATGGTCAACTCGAAGGCGTTACGGTGACGAAGTGCGCAGACGGCGTGTGGATAGGCTCTGGCCAACCTATCGAGAATGGCGGCGATCCGATCAGACGCTCTGTGGCGTGGTTTGGCTTGCACGGCCTTGGCTGGCCGCGCAGCCTTGCGGACGGCCCTTGCCGGTTGGTCGGCTCCCACGTTTTTGCGAGCTCTTGCCAAGCGATGATCTTCCTGGGAAGTGATAGCGTCAGCCCAGACGATCCAGCATCTCCATCGGCTTCATTCGCACACAGCTAAAGAGTGGAAAGTCTTTGAGGGTGTACAAGCTGACCTCGGTCTCGCGCAACTGCTGGACCAGATCCAGGAAGTCTTCCGGGAAGTTGGTTTCAAAGGCCACGACGAACTCCTGATCGTCCAAACCGAACGAGTAGGTGGTATTCAGCTTCACGCGGGGATAGAGGAGCCCGACACGGATATGCTCATCCATAAGCCGTTTGCGTTCGGGCGCGGGGAGCAGATACCAGGGCCGGGTCTTCCAAAACGGGTATATGAAGTTGTACTTCTGCCCGCCGGGGCGGATGGCTCCGCGTCCTTCGCCCTCGCTCTCGTCTTCACGGTCGATGGTGTACTGGGAGCGCTTGGTCATGGCGAGGAAGTTGTGGGGGGTGGTCAGATATCCCCCCAGCGGGGTCGCCGTCAATTCGGAGCGCATGCGGTTCAGCTCATCCACGGCATAGCCGATGCTCCAGATGCACATATCCACATCGCCGCGTGTGCCCAGGGTGGAGTAAGTCAGGGAGAGAAATTCGCCTGGCTTGTTCCAGCGGGCGAGCACATCGGCAAAGGCTTGTTTGTGAGCGGCCTTCTCCTCGGCCGGCAGACGGCGCCACTCCGGCATCACCTTATAAAAGGTGAAGCAGACGATCTGGCGCTTGACAGGCGCACCGCCGTGGGTGGAGGGAGATCCAGCGGAGTTGCTCTCGGGGCGCGCGGGGGTTGCAGAGGTCGGAGTCGGGTGCGGGGTTACGGCGTCGGACATGCCTCCATGTTAACAAATTCGATGGGTCTCCAAGAGGGACGATTGACGGTTTCGCCAGGTGCTGCGTAAGGTTTGGTGCGTGAGTCTCTCCTTGCGAAGGGGGCAATTGCGATGGAATCCGCATCACAGCGCTTCGATAGAAAGATCTGCGAGCTGACGGACTGGCGTGGGGAGATGCTGGCAAAGCTGCGCCAGATGATCCACCAGGCGGACCCGGAGATGGTGGAAGAGTGGAAGTGGGTAAGCGCCAACCGGCCCGGAACTCCCGTGTTCTCGCACGCCGGGATGGTCTGCACGGCGGAAGGATACAAAGGAGTTGTGAAGATGACCTTTGCCCGCGGAGCGGAACTGCAGGATCCGGCTGGTCTTTTCAATGCCAGTCTGGAGGGCGCTGTCCGTCGCGCCATCAACTTTCATGCGGGGGACAGAATCGACGAAGGGGCTTTCCAGGAGCTGATTCGAGCTGCGGTAAGACTAAACATGGTTAAAGCCGAAGGGGGCCGCCGGAAAAGATCGGGGCCTGAAGCGAGGGGAGGAAAGCTGGGCGAATAGCACTATGGCAGATTCTGGAGCGACAGCTTCACGCTTTGTTGCGAATTCGTCCTTGTCGCGGTCTGGTTTCGTATACTGAAGGCTCATGTCTGCAAAACTGATTGCCCTCCTTGTTGCCCTGATCAGCAGCGGCGGTTACACCATGGTGATCGTGCTGATGGCCATCCAGGCTGCCTGCATTCCGATCCCGTCCGAGGTGATTATGCCGCTGGCCGGTTATGCGCTGGCACACACTCAAATGGAGCTGATCCTGCTGGCAACCGTGGGATCGCTGTCTTCCAACCTGGGATCCATACCGGCTTACTGGGTGGGCGCGTGGGGTGGGCGGCCCATGGTGGAGCGCTACGGCCGTTACCTGCTGTTGAGCAGACGCGATCTGGACATGGCGGATCGGTTCTTCAACCGCTATGGATCGATCACGGTGCTATTGGGCCGAATGCTGCCGATTATTCGCACCTTCATCGCCTTCCCCGCCGGGGTCGCGCGAATGAACCAGGTGCGTTTCCATGTCTACACCTTCATCGGCTCGTTCCCCTGGTGCTATGCGCTGGCCTACATGGGGCTGCGGCTGGGCGACAGGTGGAACAGCGACCCACGCTTCAAGGCTTTCTTTGATCGCTTCCACCATAGTGTGGAGGCGGTTCTGGTGATCGGCCTGGCGTACTTTCTCTGGACCCATTGGAAGAACCGCGAGCGCCTGCATATCGATTGAAGACCTCTTCCGGCTTATGGCGGGGCGGAAGGGCGTTGTTGTCGGTGCGGGAGGGTCTGCGCGGAAGTCAGCATCTCAAGCTTCATTTAAGGCTCAAGGTTCATTCAAGGCTCAAGGTTCGGTGGAGCGCTTGATGTTTCGCTGGATTCAAGCAACCGGGCGATGGCTTCACGCAGCTTGCGGGTGGTCTGCTCAGGGGATCCCTGAGGATCGAAGGGGATCGTCTCTCCCAAGCGAATGGTGATGTGCCCAGAGCGGAACCAACGCCGATCCGTCTGCAGGATCTTGTCGATTCCCACCAAGGCGACGGGAAGGACAGCCGCTTCGGCCTCCTGGGTGAGCAGACCAATACCGGGGCGGAAGGGAAGCAGGGAGCCATCGGAGGAACGCCTGCCCTCGGGGAAGACGATAACTGAGTAGCCGCGGTCCAGAGCCTGCCCGGCGTGTTCGAAGCTGCGCCGGAAGCCCCCCATGCGGGGTAAAGGAAAGACGTTGAAAAGAACGGTGATGAGCCAGTAGGCGATCGGTAGCAGCGGGTTGAGTAGAGCACTTGGAGCGCCGCGGCCGCAACGGTAGTCCATCAGCATCTCCGCTGCCATGGCGCAGGCCACTCGGCGACGCAACGGTGCGGGTAGCGCGTACAGCAGCAAGGGCACATCGTAGGTTGTCATGTGGTTGCAGACCACCAGCAACGGCTGCCGGGGTTGGGCCGCAACGGTGGAGGCGAGTTCTACCCGTGGAGCAACCAGGAACCAGACCAGCGGCCGGACGACGGCCTCCAGGAAGGCGATGCGGAGCGCGTTGATGGGCCGGAGCCAGGTCCAGCGCGGATAGCGGTGGGGGAGAGGAACCGACGACGGCGCGGGTACTTTAACGGCAGGTTGTGAGTTGGGCAGCGTGGCCGGGGACGCATTCGGAACGGCAGCCGCTGTTGCTGCAAGGGTTGTGTGTGAAGTTGCGCATGCGGCTGCATCTGGAGTCGCCGGCAGATCTGGATCCTCTGTGGAGTGCCGTAGAGGTGGAAGCGCATGGGCTCC
>JAJYZE010000317.1 GCA_021800195.1 Acidobacteriota bacterium | reverse complement strand
AAGCGCCGCCGGGATTCCATACCCCCTGGAGCTTCCATTAGACTGTGGCGATGCATCGAATCAGTATGGTGAGACACACAGTACGTTCCATCTCTTGGACACCCGCGTGGAAACCCGCGCAAAACTCTTGGACGCCCGCGCAAAAAAAGTTTGCCTGGCCGGCGCCGCGAAGGTTGGGCGGGCTGACCGCCGGGTTGTTGCTCGGCGCTTTGTTCTGTGCAAGCACGGTCGCCCTTCCGGCCCAGAGCTCGTCTTCCTCCACGGGCAGTTCAGCCGAATCGACGCTTCAGAACTCGTCCAGCCATGCGAGTGATTCCGTGAACCCCGTCGACCGGCCCGCGGCGGCCCGGATCGAGCGTGGCGGCGCCGCTATCTCGCTGGAGACCAATGAGTCACTCTTCCAGATGGCGGTTGCGCTCAACGCCTGCGGCTATGATGCCGACCTGGAAAGATCGGCTCCTGTGCGAGCCGAGGTGCGGGCCGACGTCAATGCGGCGCTCCAAGCCTCCGAGAGCGCTCGTGAGAGCCGGGATGATCTCTGCGCCTACATCGCCAAGCACCGTCTCGACGATCTGGGGGTGGAGGTCAGCCAGTACGTCTCGCTGGCGCTGTATCTTTCGCCGCCGCCGGATCTGATCCCAAACGTGGATCTTCCTCGGCTTCCGCCGCAGGCTGCGGATGTGGTGAACGTGCTGCCCTTGCTGCGCAACTTCGCCCAGCAGGTTGATCTGCACTACATCTGGATCAAGCACCGTCCGGAGTATGAAGCATTGCTGGCGCGGATCCACGATCCCATGACGGACATGATTCTGCAGACCAACTTCTATCTGCACAAGCCGCCCACCACGTTGAATACCCGGCGGTTTCTGGTCCTAGTAGAGCCGATGTTCTCGCCCAATCTGACCAACGCGCGGGTCTACGGGTCGGACTACATCATCGTGGTATCTCCGAACAAAACCGCTACCGGCGTTCCGGTGAATCTGAACCAGATCCGCCATGTCTATCTGCACTACGTGGTTGAGCCGCTGGTGTACAGCCGTGGTCAGGCCATGGAGGGAATGCAGCCCCTTCTGGAGACAGTGCAGAGTGCTCCGCTGCCCTTCTTTTATAAGAGTGACATTGTGGCGCTGATGACCGAGTGCGTGATCAAGGCCATTGAAGCCCACCTGTACCTCATCCCTCAGCCTCCGCCCAAGGTGCCCGGCGGCCCGAAGAGGAGCCAGGCGGACACAGCTTACCAGGCGGCAATGGCCGCTTACGACGCAGAGACTACCGCGGCGCGGGATAGCCTGGTGCTCTACGACATGCGCCAGGGCTGGATCCTCACCCAGTACTTCTACAACGGGCTCACCCAGATGCAGCACAGCGGCCAGGGCCTGAGCGATGTGATGGCCCCGCTGATCTATGGCATGGATGTGCAGCGCCAGAAGCACGCGGCAGAGCAGATTCTGTTTGTCAAAAGCGTTCCTCCCGACCCCTTGAGCCCCTCCTACACGCCGCACAAGATCCAGGGCATCGAGCTTGCCGAACAGGATTTGATGAAGGGAGACATTGCATCTGCGGAGACCCTGGCGCAAAAGGCCCTCAAGGATCCGTCGGGCGATCACGCGGATGCCACCTACCTGATGGCTCGGATTGACCTGATGCAGGGCAACGCCGATGCAGCCACCAAAGCTTTCCAGCAGACTTTGACCCTGAGCCAGGATCCCAGGACCCTGGCCTGGAGCCACATCTACCTGGGACGCCTCTATGACGTGAAGGATCCGCCGCAGCGGGCCAAAGCGATCGCCGAGTACAAAGAGGCATTGGTGGTGCGGGACGGCAGTCCGGACACCAAGCAGGCGGCGGAGAACGGAATTGCCAGGCCGTTCCTGCTCCCGCAGCAGGCTGCGCCGGATGCGGACAATGAGCCGTTTGACCCGACCGGGAAGGCGGAAAAGGAAGCCTACAAGCCCTCTGCTCCGCAGTAGATTCCGGCCGGAGCCGCCTGGCCGGACGTGAGCCGCCCGGGATCCTCGCCGGGCAACGGTCCTGCCCCGGCACAGGCTGAACCAGCCCAGCCATACCCGCCAGCCACACCCGCCAGCCATGCCAGGAAGACGCCTTGCCGCTGCTTCTTGGCGCATGCCGAACGGCTCTCAGCGACGATGCCAGGAGCAGGCGCGGGATCCTGCTCGTCGCGGCCTTGGGCCTGCGCGCTCCGTGGCATCTGCCGGCCGCGGCGGAAACACGCCAACCTGCCTCCGCGTAAAGTAGATGCCATGACCTCTGCTTCCGGGTCTGGACTTCCGGGGCTGGACTTCCAGATCTGGACAGGAACGGAAGAGAGAGATCGAGGACCGGAAAGATGACGACGGGGCGAAAGAAGCCTGCGGAGGAACGCGAACCGGATACCGAGGCGAGATCGCTCCCTGCCGGCTGGCAAGAGTTGGAGCGCAGGCTCGGACATCGGTTCCGCAATGCGGAGTTGCTGGCCCTGGCACTGACCCATCGCTCCCACACCTATGAGGCCCGGCATGGAGTTCCAGAACTGCTCCAACCGGCTCGCCCGGAACAGCGCAACCAGAGGAATGCCCCCGGCACGGACAATGAGCAACTGGAGTTTCTCGGCGACGCTGTGCTGGGTCTGCTCGTCGCCGAGGCGCTGTTCAGAGAGTTCCCGCAGTGCGGCGAAGGTGAACTCACCCGTCTGCGCGCCAATCTGGTCAGCCGCAAGCGAATGGCCGAGATGGGCAGCCAGTTGGGCCTTGGTGAAGCGCTGCGCATGGGCAAGAGCGCGGAGTTCAATGGCGGACGCAGCAAGCCGGCGCTGCTGGCCAACGCTGCGGAGGCCGTCCTGGCCGCCGTCTATCTTGATGCCGGGAAGGAGGGTTTGCAGTCGGTGCGGCGGATCGTGGAGCGGTATCTCCTGCTGCCAGAGATGGAAGCCATGCGGGCTGCGGTGGCCCAGGGAGCAGGGCGAGGAGCGCTGCGGGATCCCAAGACGGTGCTGCAGGAACGCGTCCAGGCCGAGGGGTTGGGAAAACTTCGCTACGTGGATACGGCCGAGAGCGGTCCCGCCCACCGCCGCTGCTTCTGCGTGGAGGCGCATCTGATGAGCGGCGACGGAGAGCACGTGCTCTCCTCGGCTCAAGGCTCCAGCAAGAAGGAGGCCCAGCAGCGAGCGGCAGAACTGGCCCTGCAGGGCTGGAACCACCCTGATCGGATCCAGCCCGCCCTCGGGCAGGCCCCGCGGACTCCGGCTCGAGGGGAGCCGTGAACACGGGAGATCGTATCCGGATCGAGCAGGAGGGCCTGACGGCGAGCCTGAAGTCCGTGCTGGAGGTGGTCATCCTGGCCATCTTCATTGTGACCTTCATCGTGCAGCCCTTTCGGATTCCCTCCGGTTCCATGGAGCCAACCCTGCGCATCGGGGACTTTGTGCTGGTGGACAAGCAGGCCCTGGGACCCTCGCGCGGGTTGGAACGTCTGCTATTGCCGTCCCAGCAGCTCAAACGCGGGGACCTGGTGGTCTTTCGTTATCCGGATCATCCCAGCCTGTACATGGTCAAGCGCGTGGTGGGCTTGCCGGCGGACTGGATCCAGATGCGCGCCGGGCAGGTGTGGATCAATGGCCTGCGGTTGGCCGAGCCCTACGCCTTTTACTCTCCCAGCCGTCCCAACGGGTTTCGGGATGACTTTCCCTCCCTGCTGGAGGCGGATCCGGACGTGAGCCTGCGCTGGTGGATCTGGCTGCGGAGCGCAGCAGTGGACGGAAAGATCCAGGTGCCTGCGGGGGAGTACTTCGTGCTGGGCGACAACCGCAATGACAGCGAGGACAGCCGCTACTGGGGATTTGTGCCCCAAAGCCAGATGGAAGGCCGCCC
>JAJYZE010000316.1 GCA_021800195.1 Acidobacteriota bacterium | reverse complement strand
GCGTTCAGAAAGTGCGCTCGGGTCAGAATGGCGGCGTTGGCCGGCTCATGCATCCGCTGAATATTGGCGCGCCTCTCAGTCTGCGCTGCCAGCACCTTGACATGTACCGCGTTCAGTTTCGCCTGCGCCGCCTCCAGCTTCTTCTCCAGCAGATGAGAAGACGCCAGCCCGGCCAACGCCAACAGAGCCAGGAAGGCCATCAGAATCCGCAGCCGCAGAACGATAGGCCCCAGTTCGATATAGGGCCGCGTGGCGAGATTGACCGTAATTCGCATCAGCCGCGCAGCGCCCCCACCACTCCCGCCAGCCAGCCAAGCGAGGAGACCGCCTTGACCGCCCGCGGCTGCAGAGCTGTCTCTTCCACCAGCTCGCGCACCTTCCAGCCGCCCTCCTCCACCACGCCCGAACTCCGTAAAATCCCGCTCAGCCGCTCCGCCCCCAGTGGTCCCGCGCTTAGCACCTGAGCGGGAGGCGCTGACAGCGTGTCCTCAAAGTAGGCAGCAGCCACGCTGACCGCCTGCGCAATCTCGCCCGCCCAAGGGACCGGCTCGAGTCTAGATCCAGCCGGGCTGCCTTCCGGGCTCTTGTCCGCGCCGGACGTCTCTCTCCAGGCGGGGTAAGCCCAACCGGCATCCTGGCCGCCAGAGGAATCCTGGCCACCAGAGGCATCCTGGCCGCCAGAGGAATCCTGGCCACCATAGGCATCCTGGCCACCAGAGATGTTCAGAGCCGGCGGCAAAGCACCGGACGCGGCATTCCCCGGCACGGCATGCCCCGGCACGCCATGCCCCGGCACGCCATGTTCCTGGAGATCCACGCTGCGATGCAGCAGAAGCACGCCTGCGCGAACAATGGCCGCCGTTACCCCGAGGGGATTGGCGTTCACCAACAGCGCCGGCTCCGTATCCGGCAACACAGCCAGACTGGCCATGGTACTGGGCAGTACAGCTCCCGGCTCAAAACCGGCCGCACGCACCGCCGCCTCATACTCGCCCAAAACATCCCGGGGAATCCCCACCGCCAGCGCCCGCACCCCAGCCTTGCTCGAGCTCAAAATCTGATAACTGACCATGGCTTCATCCGCATCGAAGGGCAGCAGCTTCTTCAAACGGAAGCGCACCAGCGGCAGCGCTTCCGCGGCCCGCGCCGGCAGTGCCTCAAACTCCAGCAGCAAGACACGCACCGCGGCATCCGGAATCACCAGGGTCAGATCGCCATCGCGCGCGTTGGCCCGCTCTCCAATCTTTTCCAAGGCGTTGCGGATCGCATCCACGACAGCCGCTCGATCCTGCAGATTGCCCGGCTTCAGCCCTGGGGCCACCACCCCGCGGGCCAACGTCACCAGCGACACCGCCTCCAACGCCGCATTGGCGGCGCTTGAGCGGCCTGCCACCACACCCTGCGGCAGAATCTCACAGGCCAGACGAGGGCGGGTTCCAGAAGCTTGGGGAAGAATGTTCATCAGGCTCTAACTAGAGTACCTTGCAAGAGATAGGGATGGCAGTTCTGGGAGAGTTTGGTCGTTTGATCCGCGCCTCGGTTTCCTGATCCAGACACCGCGCCCGGGTCGCTCCGGGCGAGCTATTCGCTCCCTGGCAGGGCCTCTGCTTCGATCCTCCGCGCCCTTTCCCCATTCCAACCGTCAGCCGGAGGGCTATCGGCCCTGCTCAATGAAGGTTACCTTGTTAATCTCTCGCAGCGTGGTAATTCCCATCCGCACCCGCTCCAAGGCGGAGTCCCGCAAAAAGGACATTCCCTTGTCCTTGGCCGCCTTTCGAATCTCCGAGCCCGGACGCTTCTCCAGCAGCATCTCGCGAATCTGATCGTCCAGCTCCAGCAGCTCATGAATGGCCGATCGGCCTCGATAGCCGGTTCCTCCACACTCGATGCACCCCGGCCCTTCCTTGAAGGTTACATCCCGCCACTCCTCCGGGCGCAGGCCGTTCTGCTCCAGTTCGGCGTCCGTGTAATGCACGTCGCGCACGCAGAACTCACAAACCTGGCGCACCAGCCGCTGCGCCAGAATGCAGTTGAGCGCACTGACAAAGTTGTACGGCTCAACCCCCATGTTCAGGAAGCGGCCCAGCACATCCACCACGTTGTTGGCGTGAACCGTGGTAAACACCAGATGCCCGGTAAGAGCCGAATTGATCGCAATCTGCGCCGTCTCCGCATCGCGGATCTCGCCCACCAGAATCTTGTCCGGATCATGGCGCAGAATCGAGCGCAGCCCGCGGGCAAAGGTGAGCCCCTTCTTCTCATTCACGGGAATCTGCGTGATGCCGCGAATCTGATACTCCACCGGATCCTCAATGGTGATGATCTTGTCCTCTTCGCTCTTGATCTCATTGAGCGCGGCGTAGAGCGTGGTGGTCTTGCCCGATCCGGTGGGTCCGGTGACCAGCACCATCCCATAGGGCTCCTTGATGTAGCGCCGAAAGCGGGCCAGATCCTTCTCCGCAAAGCCCACCACGTCCAGCGAGAGCTTGGTGAACTTCTCGCTCATCGACTCCTTATCCAGCACGCGCAGCACGGCGTTCTCTCCATGCACCGTCGGCATGATGCTGACCCGGAAGTCGATCAGCCGCCCTTTGTAACGCACCCGGAAGCGACCGTCCTGCGGCACGCGGCGCTCGGCGATGTCCAGCTCGCTCATGACTTTGATGCGGGACAAAATCGTCTGGTGGTGCTCGCGCGCAATCGGCGCCATTGCCTGCTGCAGCACGCCGTCGATGCGATACTTCACCAGCAGAGAGTCGTCATAGGTTTCCAGATGGATATCCGAGGCGCGCCGCTCCAGCGCGGTAAAGATCGTCGTATCCACCAGGCGGATGATCGGCGAGATATCATCATCGGCCGTCAGCTTCTCAATCGAGATGTTCTCCTCGGAGTTCTCCTCGTTGGACAGCACATCGAAAGCCAGCCCCTCGCTGGCCTCGTCCAGCACGCGCTGAGACTGCTCGTTTTTCTTCAGCAGATCCGTGATCTGGCTCAGCGTCGCCACCCGAGTGACGATTCGCGCCCCCAGCAGACCGGCGATCTCGTCGATCACCATCAGCTTGGAGGGATCGGCCACGGCAATCGCCAGCCGACCTTCGCTCTGCTCCAGCGGCACAAAGTTGTAACGAAACATCATGTCCACCGGCACGGACTTGAACAACTCCACCTGAATCTTGAAGTTCTTCAGATCCACAAACTCGGCGTGATAGCGGCGAGCCAGCATCTGCGCTCGCTCCACCTCGTTCATCGGCTCATTGCTGTACGGAATTGCAACTGGAATGGAAGTTGCCATGGCTCCTCGACCTCACCAACACTCTTGCCCTCATTGCCCTCTTGCTCTCATTGCCCTCAACGATACGCGCGAAACCTTCTCGCCAAAAACCCATGCCGGCGATGTTCCCCCGGCAAGCAAAAGGAATCGCCGGGCCCGCCCTAGCCCCCGACCCCGTTCAAACTCAGAATGGGCAGGTAAAGCGCAATCAGCACCGTCACCACAACCGCGCCCATCACGATCAGAATCAGCGGCTCAATCATGCTCATGATCGCCGCCAGCGAGGTCTGTACGTCCTCTTCAAAGAACTCGGCCACCGAGTTCAGCATCTGCGGCAGCGCTCCTGTGCTTTCTCCCACCTCGATCATCTCGATGGATAACTCGGGGAAGACCCCGGTCCGGTCCAGGCTGATCGCCAGCCCCTTGCCCTCACGCACCGTCTCCACCGAAGAACGTACCGCCTTGGAGATTGACCGCGACTCGATCGAGCGCGCCGCCGTCTCCAGGCTCGGCACCAGCGGCAAACCTCCGGTCAGCAACGTCGCCAAGGTTCGCGAGAAGAGCCCTACCTGATACTTCAGCCAGACCGAGCCCAGGATCGGG
>JAJYZE010000315.1 GCA_021800195.1 Acidobacteriota bacterium | reverse complement strand
GCTGCCAGAACAGATGCAGAAAGCGATAGCAGAGGGCCCGCAGGATGTGAGCGGCGGTGAGATTGGCGGTGGCGTTGTAGCGCAGGAAGGCGGGGTTGCCGAAGGTGAAGCCCACCACGTGGCGGTGGTAAGCAAACCACGCGATCAACGGAAGCACGGATGAGGTCAACGCAGCCGCCCAGGCTCCGTGCCTGCCGGAGCTACCACTCTGTTGCAAGCCCAGGCCGAGTGAGGGTTCTTGATGGCGCTCGGGCCGAGACCTGCGGCTGCCGAAGAGCAGCACCAGCTCCCAGGCGGTGAGCGCGGCGGGCTGGATGATCGAGGTCTCCTTGGAGAGAGCGGCCAGGGAGAACAAGACCGCTACGGAGATGTAGTGGGGTTGGGCGCGACCATCCTGGCTGCCATTGGCCGAGCGGGCCTGAAGAGAGGGCAGGTAGAGCGTGAAGGCCCAGAGTGAAAAGGCTGCGGCAAAGATATCCGCGTGGGCCAAAGAGCTCTGGGCAAACCAGATCGGATAGACGCTGGTCAGCAAGGTTACGGCCAGGGCGGCGGAGGCGTCCAGCAGACGCTCTGTGAGGCGAAAGATAGCCAGAAAGGCCAGTGCTGCGAAGCTGCACGCCAACAGCCTGGTGGCAAGGATATGAAAGCCAACCAGGCGCCACAAGGAGCCCAGCAGAATGTTGGGCAAGGGTGGGTGGCCGTTGGTGAAGTGGGGAATGAGTTGGCCGGTATGGTAGAAGTCCAGCGCGGCCGGGATGTAGTAACCACCTTCATCCCAGAAATAGGGCAGGCGGAGAAGGGTGAGATGGCTAAGCGCAACGGCCGCAAAGAAGAGCAGCAGAAGCAAGCTGTCCGGCAGGGACGCAATCCGTGTGGGCAGAGTGCGAATCCGCTGGAAAGGAGCCTTCACGGGCCGCGCTCAGTGGATGGGGCCGGTGGCTGGAATCACGAAGCGCTGCACGCCCGGACCATCCAGGGAGATCGGACCAAAGTTCTGCTCGTACTGCGCGACGTTGTGCTGGAGCACATTGGCGAGCGCCTTGGCTTGCTGGGGACTGAGATAGATGCCCTGAAAGTTGTCTACGCGCACGTGGTCGGCCGTCTCCTGTTCCAGGGTTCCAAAGACCAGGAAGAAATCCCACAGAGAGAGACGGACCTGAACGCTATTGGCATAAGAGTCGCGGTAGCCGGCGGACTTTTCCAGCGTAATGCGGGTGTTATCGGGTGGGGTGATGGGCTGACTCATGAGGCTGCTTTCTTGATGTTGGCCACGGCTCGTTGACAAGACTCGTTGATTGGTGCGGGAGAGGGGAGTTGAACCCCTACGCCTTTCGGGCACAGGCTTCTAAGACCTGCGTGTCTGCCATTTCACCACTCCCGCAATCCATTGGGGTGCTCGGTCCAAAACTTGCCACCAAGGTTGGTGGCCGAGCTTGGAGGCCGAGGCAGGGAGGGTCAAGTTGCTCCTCCATCCTGCGTGGCCAAGCTTTACGGCCAGATCTCATGGCCAGGTTTTGCGGCTCGTATTCGGAACCAGTTTTAGCCTACCGGCTCGGAGGCCGGGTTGCAATGCGTATGCCTGCCGATTGTTCTTTGCGGACCTCTTTCCTTTGAGCCCGTTCCCTGCAGCGATCTGCGCTGCCCGGCATCCTAAAGGTTAGTTGCAGTGTCGTCTGGATCCTGCCATGGGCAGTTTCGTAAACTTCGAGCGATGGCAAGAGCTGCCGCCGGCGAGAGGCGAGAAGGGCGCCGCATCTTGGGTTGCTGGAGACACGGATCACTGCCGAATGAGGCGGAAGTTGCCGATCAGAAGAGAAGGGTCTGGAGAGGTGGCCGGCAGAACGGGAGATGGCCGGCCGGAACAGGTTGGGGTGAGCCGGAAGGCGGAGGGCCAAAGGATTGCGTCCTGACCCTGTCCTGATGCATCCTATTTCAAGAAAGTTGATAAGGAAACACTCAATTATGTCCACTGATTTTGTTAGCGTAATTAAGCCGACCAGCAAAGAGTCTGGTCATGAAGAGCGAGGGAAGGCCTATCCTGTTCTCCCAGTGCGGGATACGGTACTTTTTCCACATGCCGTTCTGCCTCTGACGGTGGGCCGGCAGAGCTCGATCCAGCTGATCCAGTCCCTGGGCGAGGAGAAGATGATCCTGGTGGTGGCGCAGCGGGATGCGCGCCAGGACACTCCGGAGGGTGCCGATCTCTATGCCGTGGGCACTCGCGCGACGGTTCACAAGGTGGTGAAGATGCCGAACCAGAGCCTCTTTGTCTTTACCGAGGGGATGGAGAGGGTGAAGCTGGGAGAGTTCACTCAGAATCAACCATTCTTGACCGCTTCGTATTCGTCGCTGGAGGAGCTTGCTCTGGAGAGGACGCCGGAGGTGGAGGCTCTGCAACGAAATGTTATGGCCCAGTTTCAGGAGATCGTGACATCGTCGTCCACCCTTTCGGACGATCTGCAGACGATCGCGCTGAATATTGAGGAGCCCTCGCGGCTGGCGGACTTCATTGCGGCGAATCTTCCTTTTCTGACGACGGCCGAGAAGCAGGAGCTGCTGGAGACCGCTGAGGTGAAGCGCCGGCTCGACTTGCTCAACAACCTTCTCGCCAAGGAATTGGGTGTGCAACAGTTGCGCAACAAGATTCAGAGCGAAGTGCAGGACTCCGTGCAACAGTCGCAGCGGGACTTTTATCTGCGTGAGCAGTTGAAGGCCATTCAGAAGGAGTTGGGCGATCTGGACGAGACCCAGAAGGATGTGGCGGATCTGAAGGAGAAGATTGAAGCTGCGGGCATGCCGGAGGAGACCAAGAGGGATGCGTTGAAGGAGCTGGCGAGGCTAAGCCGCATGAATCCAGCGGCGGCTGACTACTCCTTGACCCGAAACTACATCGAGTGGCTGGCGGTATTGCCGTGGTCCAAGAGCTCTTCGACGGAAGTGGACATCAAGAAGGCGAAGGAGTATCTGGATGAGGACCATTACGGCCTGCAGAAGGTGAAGGACCGCATCCTGGATTATCTGAGCGTGCGCCGTCTGAAGCCGAACATGAAGGGGCCGATTTTGTGCTTTGTCGGGCCTCCCGGAGTGGGGAAGACTTCCCTGGGGCGATCGATCGCGCGAGCCCTGGGCCGCAAGTTCTCGCGTATCTCGCTGGGTGGCATGCATGATGAAGCGGAGATTCGCGGGCATCGCCGGACCTACATTGGAGCCTTGCCCGGGCAGATCATTCAGCAGTTGAAGCGGGTGGAGGTGAACGATCCTGTGTTCATGCTGGATGAGATCGACAAGCTGGGCCGCGACTTCCGTGGCGACCCTTCCAGCGCCTTGCTGGAGACGCTGGATCCGGAGCAGAACAACACCTTTCGCGACAACTATCTGGATCAACCCTTCGATTTGAGCAAAGTGCTGTTTATATGCACCGCCAACCAGCTCGACACGATTCCGGCGGCGCTGCTGGACCGCATGGAGGTCATTGAACTCAACGGATACACGGAAGAAGAGAAGGTGCACATCGCCGAGCGCTACCTGATTCCGCGCCAGATAAAGGAGAACGGCATTGAGCCCACGGAGGACGAGCAGCCGATCATTGAGATCCCGACCAGCAGCGTGTCCTTGATTGCCCGTCACTATACGCGTGAGGCCGGGGTGCGCCGCCTGGAGCAGTTGATTGGAACTGTCTGCCGAAAGACGGCGCGTCAGGTGGCGGAAGGTCGCACGGAGAAGCTGGTGGTAACGCCGGAGATCGTCCATGAGTTTCTGGGTGGCATCAAGGTGCGGGTGGATACGGAGATTGCGGAGCGGACCAAGCGCGCGGGAGTCGCAGTGGGTTTGGCCTGGACGCCGGCGGGCGGAGATGTTCTCTTCATCGAAGCCAATCGGATGAAGGGCA
>JAJYZE010000314.1 GCA_021800195.1 Acidobacteriota bacterium | reverse complement strand
GCCACCTCCAGACATCGCTCAAAGATCAGCCGCGACTCCGGCGAGGCGAAGTACGGCCGGCGACGGTAGCAGGAGGCGTCACGAAGTGGCGATCTCCATGGCCGTAGCGCCGTTCCAGTCCTTGCGTTATGGGTGCAAGCGGAGCGTCCTGCAAACCCACAACTCAAACAGCGCGAGATGTGGGGCACCCAGTGTTGAGGAAGGAGGAGTGAGACGTGGGCCGTCCTGCAGTGAGCTCTGCGGCGGTCCTGAGAAGTGTTTTTCAGCTTGGCTCCTTCCTGCCCGGAGCAGGAGATTCGACCGCTATGTTTCTATAGAATTCGATTCGGAGTGAAACTTCGAATGGCGGAATATCGAACAGAATCGTTGCGGGGAATCAAGGAGTTCCTTAGATTCCGCAAATCGCCCCTTACTCTTTTGCGGAGTATCGCAAGCCGTGGCGTGGATATCCTTCAGATCGCCGCCGGGAAGCGTCAGATCTTTTTTGTCAATCATCCCAGCCTCATACGGGATGTTCTGGTGACGCACGACTGGAACTTCATCAAAGGCCCCGGGTTGCGCGCCTCCAAGCCTCTGTTTGGAAGCGGCCTGCTGACCAGCGAGGGCGAGCTTCATCGGCGTCAGCGGCGGCTGGCGCAGCCTGCCTTCCATAGCGCCCGGCTGGTTGAATATGCTCGCGAGATCGTGGAGATGGGCACCGCAACCAGCCGGGATTGGAGCGACGGCCAGGAGATCGTCGTGGACCGGGAGATGATGCAGCTAACGCTGCAGATCGTGGGCCGCACCCTCTTCACCGCCGACGTCCTGCATGAAGCAAGAGATATTGGAACCGCAGTGACCCGAGCGCTGCACCACTTTCGCCAGTTGAACAGTCCGCTCATTCAGGCGTCTCAATTCCTACGCCTCTGGGCGGGCCTGCGCGCGCGGCAATCACGCCTGCGCTTTGAAGGCCTGTTGAGCCGCATCATCACAGATCACCGCGAGCATCCAGATCGATACAACGATATGCTGTCGCTGCTGATGGCATCCGACGACGAGACAGGCACAGGCTATATGTCGGACGAACTGCTGCTTGATGAGGCGCTGACGATCTTTCTCGCCGGCCACGAGACTACAGCCAATGCGCTGACCTGGACCTGGTATCTGCTGGCACGGCATCCCGAGGTAGAACAGAAACTCCACGAGGAGATCGAACAAGTGCTGCAGGGCCGGCGGCCGGCACCTGAAGATGTGCTCAAGCTGCGCTATACCGGAGAGATCTTTCGCGAAGCCCTTCGTCTGTATCCACCTGCCTGGATCATTGGACGTGAGGCCGTGACTGGCTATCGGTTAGGCACCATCGAGGTTCCAGCCGGCTCAACGCTGCTGATGAGTCCGTACGCTATGCACCGTGATCCGCGATTCTGGAATAGCCCCGAAAGCTTCGTGCCGGAACGGTGGGATGATCCCCTGGCCGCGAACCGCCCCAAGTTCGCCTTCTTTCCCTTTGGAGCGGGAACCCGCGTCTGCATCGGCGAGCACTTTGCCGTCTCCGAAGGCGTGTTACTGATGGCCGTCATTGCGCAGCAATGGCGTCTGCATCTTGTTCCGGGCCAGGAGATTGCACCTGAGCCCCACATTACCCTCCGCCCGCGCCACTCGATTCACATGCGGATTGAAAGACACCCTGGGACCAAAACGCCAGTTTCGTAAATCCTCACTATCTTCGCTGCGGCCGAACGCTTCGGTCTGCGCGCAAGGCGGAATCCCGTGCCACGGGCGGAACGAAGAGCCCGGAACATCGCAACTGTTGCGATATCACGATGCATCTAGCCTGCGACTCCGCCGGCCGTGTTGTCCTTCATCGCCATGCCAGTTCCCGGAGGCGTGACGTCAACTCCATCTGTGCCACAACCGGGAAAAGCGCCCGAACTGCGGCGCAACTCTTTGGCTATTTTTGGGTTTCAGAAACCATCAGCAGCACACCGCATCGGGCTCAAAGGCCCAGTCACAAGATCTTTGTCCACAGCCTTCCCGACGGCGTAAGCGCGAAGGAGGGACTCATCCTTCTGTATCAGATCAGCCTCGTCCTGGAGCTATCGAATGAACACTCCGTTGACAACGATCACCCTCTCTGAATCCTCTATCGATTGGCGTCTTGGGTGCGTCTGTCTTGTCGCTGTGCTTGCCCTCGGATTGGAGGGCTGCGGAGGAGCCACCGCGGTCACGACCACGCCGCCGCCCAGCACCCACACGCTGAGCGTGAACGTCAGTGGAGACGGGAGCGTCAGATCGACTCCCGCAGGGATCTCCTGCGGTACGGCCTGCTCGGCTCTCTTCACCACCGGAAGCACAGTCACGCTGAGCGCGGCTCCGGCCTCGGGAAGTTCTTTCAGCGGCTGGAGCGGAGCCTGCGCCGCGGCGGGCAGCGAGACCAGTTGCACGCTGACAATGAATCAGGCGCAGACCGCTGCGGCTGCTTTCACGCTGCAAACAACGCCGGCGGCGAAGCCGACGCTGATTGGGCTGGTTACCCAGGGCGATATGGACTGGACTGCCAGCGCCAGCGCGCTCCCGCAGAATCGCCTGCTGGAGGCCAACACGCACCCGCAGGTGTACGCAGCGGTGGTGATTCAGGCGGCGTGGTCGCAACTGGAGCCGCAGCCAGGGGTGTTTGACGACAGCGCGATTGACGACGCCCTGCAGAACATCCAGGCCTACAACGCGAAGTACCCCTCCACGCCCGTGGTGGGCAAGCTAAGGGTTTTTCCCGGCGCGCACTCGCCGGCGTGGGTGATGGAACAGGTAGGATCGGTGGATCTGATCGACGAACACACCGGAACAGAGCTGACCATGCCGGACTTCTGGACGGCGCAGTACAGCGTGCTATGGACACAACTGCAGAATCATCTGGCTTCGGTGTATGACAGCAATCCGCTGCTGGGCGAGGTGGCGATTACGTCTTGCTCGTCTTTCAGCGGTGAGCCGTTCAACAGCGGCCAGGGAGGGTTTCAGGACGCTGCCACGCTGATTGCGGCCGGCTATACCGACGCGCAGTATGAACAGTGCCTGACCAACGCGGCGGCGAACTATGCGGCGTGGACACGGACACCGATCGACTTTACGTTCAACGAGCTGCCGCTGATGCAGACACAGCAGTATGATCCGAGTTTTTCTCTTCAGGTGATGGAGCAGTTTCGACAGACGCTGGGGACGAGGGCGGTGGTTGCAAATGAAGATCTGAATGATCCGCTGGGGAACAATCTGCAACCGATCTACAGCGAGTTCGAGACGCTCTATAGCGCTGCACAGGCAGCTACGCCGCCGGCGCTGTCGCCGTTGGAGTTTCAGACGTTTGCACCGACCGTCGTCTGGACAACGGTCGTCCCGTTTGGCATCAGCACCTACTTTCCAACAGAGATTGAGGTCTGGAACTCGACGGCAACCAATGAACCGGGGGGCTATGCGGATATTACAGAGAGCGAACTGCAACAGTGGTCGGCGGAGATCAAGACTTCGAATTGAATGAGGAAGCAGCCCTGCTGCTTATCCGCCTGTCCGCCTCTCGCTTGCCGGCTCACTGGGTTCCGCCCCGGCCGGCTTGACCGAACCCGTTGGGTCCGTGGATTGGATATCAGCCCGCGCAAAGGGATGCGGGGCGGTGGGAGCTTTTCCCAGGCTGCCCAGACTCTCCCCCGCAGCCGTCATGGTCTTGCCGCCAAGCGCACCCGTGACGGCGGAGTCCATCATCATCTCGGCGAGGAGATGAGTGCGTTCGTCCAGGGTCTGGATGGCGTCGCGGATCACCCGGTAATCATTGCCCTGAATCAGGCGGCCGAGCTCGGTGGCGGTCAGCTCGATGGCAGCGTGAGCATCGGGAGCGAGCTTCTGCCAGACCGGAGACTGCCGGGCCTT
>JAJYZE010000024.1 GCA_021800195.1 Acidobacteriota bacterium | reverse complement strand
GCCACCAAGAACCATCTTGACCGCCCGTCGGCGCCGCTCATTCAGCACAGCCTCAGGCAACTTCCTTCCGTCGCATGAACTCATGCCATGTTAGACACTGTAATAACGCATTCGTTTCATGCCGGATCAGTATCACAGAAGTCCTCCTCGACAAGATCAATGCCCCAGGACGCGAAGGTCGTGATGTCCTGCTCCTCGTGTTGGTAGCTACCTTCGTATCCCGCACAGGTTCTGGGGCCAACATCCGTGTAGATACCTGCCTTGAGGCCTCTTGCGTGGATGTAGGTGACGAGTGCCGGGATGCCGCTGGGGAATCGGTGAGGATCCGGCACAAGGGTCCCGTCAGAAGCACGATGGCCCGCCGGGACGATACACTCCTGTATGATCAGGTATCGATAACCAGCATCCTTCATACCGGTTAAAGCCAGGAGATCCGCCATAGACTTGATGGTCTTCTCGTCATAGTCGCAGCCAAGACTGTTCCAATTCGCCCACCCCATGGGTGGAGTGTCAGCCAATTGCGAGAGCTTGGAAGCCAGACTGGCAGGGCCTATCATCAGCAGAGAAGACATCACAAGCAAAGAGATGATTCGCATCAAACACTCTCACTCACCACATGTTGAAATGATTGTGATAGTCAACTCTCGGCACCCTATTCCGCACTGTACGCACTATACGCACAATAGGCGATGCGGAATCGCATGCGAACTCACAGCTATCGAGTGGTCTGCTCTCCTTGCTTCATCTGCGCCAGAACCATATCACGCGCTTTTCGGGCTAAGGAGCTGTCCGGGTCAATTTGCAGTGCATGTTGCAAGACCTTGTCTGACTCAGAGAAGCGTCCCTCACTGGCAAGGATGAGACCTAAATTCACAAAGGCCTCTACATATTGAGGCTTAGCTTCAGTGGCTTTCCGAAAGAGCGCCTCGGCCTCCTTTATTTTTCCGAGTCGACTTTCCACGACGCCGAGGTTGCTTTCCGCCTCAGCATACTCTGGGTCGAGTACAATTGCTGTCTTGAACTCTATCTCGGCCTCAGCCATTTGGCCTTGCTGCATCTCAAGAACGCCATTGTCATTATGAGCCTGGGGGAATGTTGGGTCGAGCTGAATCGCCTTCGCCAGTGCTTGCTTTTCCTCCAAATATTCTTTTTGACGGCGAAAGGCTAACGCGAGATCATAATAGATATGAGAATTTGTTGGATCCAGCTTGAGCGATTGCTGGAAAAGATCCACGGCTTTGGGGATATTACCTTCCTCAAAGCTCTCGCTTGCCTCATTAATCTGGGTACTCTCCATTTGCTGTTCGAATGCCACTTTCTTCTTTTGCTGTAGTATGTTTAGCTCCTGGAGGGATTTCTTCCGTAAGCCCTCGGACCGGAGCACCATGGCAAGTTGGAAGAGTGCTTCACTCGCTCCGGGATTCAGCTGAAGAGCTCGCTCCAGCTGTACACGGGCTTGCGAAGGTCGATTAAGTCTAGATAATACAACGCCCAGGAAATACCTGGCGTTATATTGATCTCCGTTGATAGAGACTGCCCGCTTGAGCAAAGGTTCAGCTACGCTATAATTCCCTAATCCCTCTTCAACTTCCCCCGCGAGCTCTAATGCATCGAAAGCCTCTGGCTTCCGATGCAGGTATTCCTGAATTATGGGCAGGGCAGCGGTGTACTGCTTCAGAATGATCAATACCTTCACTTCTGCGATGCGGCTGACATCATCCCTCGGGTCAAGTCGAAGAGCCTGTTGAAATGCACGTTCGGCACGATGGTAGTGCTGCTGTTGTGTTAAGATGAGGCCGAGACGAAGATGAGCAGCTGCATTGGTAGGATTGCTTTTAACCAAGGCCGATAGGAGATCCGTTGCTTGTTGCAATTGACCGCTCTTTGAGTAGGCAATTGCCAGATCAAGCGAGAGTCGCGCACTCGGTGGAGCATCTTGCAAAGCCTGCACTGCCTCTGCGTATCTTTTCTCTGCAACTAGAGCCTTCGAGAGTCCATCGAGTGCAGCGATGGATTTAGGGTGAAGTTGTAGAACCATCTGGAACTGCAGGATGGCCGCGTCCGGATGATCTAGTTGGAGCAGCAGGGAACCCAGCCCCAGGTGAGGCTGCACTGCAGCCGGATATTCATGGGATGCAGTCAACAGTTCACGGTAGGCTCGTTCGGAGTTGCCAGTTGAGATCAACGCAAGAGCGAGATTATAGTGCGCTTGCCACTCTTTGGGATCCAGGTGCAGCGCAGATTGGAATGCTGAGATTGCACAGGGAAACTCTCGCTTGCGCCCGAAGGCCGCACCCAGGGCATTGTAGGCATCAGCAGAAGGGTGAGATGCAATGGCCCTCTCCAAATCGGCCGGGCCAACGCAGCCCGCCGTATTTTGAGCGTGTACTCTGTAGGGAGAGCACAGAGCTATCAGGTAGATGAGAAGGCAACGCCAAGTTGTCCCGTGCAGCCGGCTTCGTAAGGTCTCCTTGGGGGACTTCGGGGTAAAGGATCCTCGGGAACGCCCCGTAGAATGGACCCTCCAATCCTGGTCGAAGGTTGCGACAGTTAAGAACATCGCTCTCACATGGTCTCGGGCGGCTCACAGATATACCTGAATCGCAGCGTCGAGATATCCCTGAACGATCGCATCCGTAGAGTCGACAAGTTGCACCTTGCCGGGAAGCTATACTCTCTACGCGGATGATTCGTAGTGACTCTAGAAAAGGAACTTCAGCGCTAATTGTACCTCGCGAGAGAGATTATAGGTAGAGTTGATCGTGCCGAAGAGGGGTCCCTGGTTGTAGTCGCTAAATGGCTGACCAAGAACAACATTGTTCAGCAGGTTAAAGGCTTCAGCACGGAATTCAAATTCGCGGCCGTTGCCGACTGGAATCAGGCGGAAAAGGCTAGTGTCCAGCTCCCAGTCAGCCTGGCTACGTAGTGAGTTTCTCCCTGCGGTGCCATAGGTGTAGCCTTGTGGAACCGCATAGGCCGCGGTATTGAACCACTCGCTAAACGTAGGCTTGGAGAGATGGGGATTTCCTACAATGTCCAGATACTCCGTGCCGTTCCCAGTATTCGGAATATCGCTACTGATTTGCGGAGTGAACGGGAGACCGGAATGAGCCTGGAAAATGTTGTTAATCTGCCAGTTACCCAAGATGTAATCGAGGAAGTGGTTCTTGGTGGAATATTTCTCCCCTCTACCAATAGGTACATGATAGAGCATATCGACGGAGAGCTGGTTCGTTACGTCATATCCTGCCACAGAGCGGCTACCATAACCGCAGATGTCGTAGGGATCCTGTGCATTCTCACCCTCGGAGCCCCACCATCCATCGGTTCCGCAATCCATGGTTTTTGACCACGTGTAGGCAACATTGTAAGACCAGCCATTTGTGAAGTTGCGGACCAACGACATTTGAAGGCCATTGTAGCTCGACTTGCCGACAGGCCGATCATAAGGGGTGATGGCCATATACGGATATAAGGCTCGGGACTGTGGATCGCCGGGACCGGGTGTGAGAGCCGTGTTGTAAGGCCCTCCGTAGTCAAGGCGTTGCGAGGCCATGCCTACATAGGTGATCGTTGCGGCTGTATTGCTGCTCAACTGCCGTTCGATGCCGATGTTGTATTGCTCGGATCTAGGTAGCAATCTGTTAGGGGAGTAGAAATTACCGGTCTGAAAGAACGGCGTCGGGGCCGGCAGAAAGGTGCTGTTGCCCAGTGGATTGTGAGCAGTTATGGTTGGGGTCGCCGATGTGGAACTTGGAAGATTCAGATCGGCTGGGGCGTTGAAGATGCCTACATCTGGCCACGTTGATGAGACGTTTTGAGTCATTTGGTTAATGGAAGCCCAGCTGTCATAGACAATACCGAAGGCTCCTCTTACAACAGTCTTATTTCCAATCATATAGGCGAAGCCTAGGCGTGGACCAAAGTTAGAATATTCGTTGATGGCGAGCTTATCGTTCGTAGACAACACGACATGGGCAGGCAAGGTTCCATTGCCTGGTATGCATGGAGCAACCTGGATAGAGTCGCAGGAAGGTGGAAGCGCCTGTAGTTTGTATGTCCCGTTGGAGAAGTCATAATCACCAATATAAGGTCCGCCATGAACGGAGTTTAATGATTGTTTGCCAAAAGGTGGGAAGAATTGCACGTCATAGCGAAGGCCATAGTTTAAGGTGAGCTTCGGTGTGGCTTTCCAGGAGTCCTGGGCATATCCATATGCGACACCCCCGGGACGAGTCTGGACCTCAGAGTTTACAAAATAGTAGTAATCGGGAACGTCAAGAAGATAGGAAGCAAGAGCATCGCCTTGGTTGACGGTGTCCGCTGGATTGGGATCGGCTGTATTCTGTGCCCCAAAGCCTTCAAATGGGAATGCAGTGCCGGCAGCGTTGAAGATGCTTGTGTAGCCTGCACCGAAGCGCAGTGTGTGAGTCCTCCAGGTCTTGTCTACGTTACCGCTATATTCCCAGTCGTCGGTTGCTGTGTTTGTGTTGGAATATTCACCAGGGTTATTGCTATACCCGTTGATGGACATATCGGGAAGAGGCACGACATTCGGTAAGATAACCCATTTGCTGATTGTCGGTGCGAGGTTTAGCTCTTGGGTGATAGCCGTGGTGGATTTAGTGAAGAAATAGGAAGTATCCATATACATGGTGGCATGGGCGATCTGAACCTGAAGGACGAGATTCGGATTGAAGACATGTACATAGCTCCCACCCCAGTCGCGCGAAGGAATGGCGACCGTTTCAGGGTCTCCAGGGAGTCCGGAGGACTCGGTCACGGTGCTATTAAGGGCGCTATAGTGGAAAAACGCTGAGTCGTTCGCTCCAAACGTATGGTCGATCCGAATGTCCCATTCGTTCTGTTTCTGGCCGATCGGTGTTGTGTCGAGAGCATTGTCCCCAGAGCTATCAAATACTGCCCCTGGGGTGGGGTACGCGAACTTGGCATAATCGACGAGGCTGTTGTCGATCAGAGATGCTGGAATCTGGTTGCCGGGGAAGGGATCACCGATGAACTGTCCAGGAACTAATGGATTCGGTCGGAAGGTGAAAGGGTTGTAAATCTGAGTGGGCCAGTCGCTCAAATTTCCGGAAAGTTCTGTAGCGGTTGGAACGTGCAATGGAGTGTCGCTGATTTGGCTGTAGCGGAAGCCTTGATATGCGCCGAAGAAGAATGTCCTGTTCTTCCCGTCATAGAGCTTTGGAAGAATGACTGGGCCTCCAACAGATCCGCCAAATTGATTCTGGCTGTAGGGGGTTTTGGGAACATCTTTTGGGAGAAAATAGAAGCGGGCATCGAAGATCTGGTTGCGGGCATACTCCCATGCTGAGCCGTGCAGATTATTGGTGCCAGACTTTGTGGTTACATTGATGACGCCGCCCAATACGCCACCGTACTCGGCGCTGTCAGTGTGTGAAACAACCTTGAATTCCTGAATGGCATCGATAATGGGCGGCACCGCATAGGTGCTGATAAACTCTCCGAAGTCATCCATGCCGTCCGCGAGAAAGAAGTTGCTCCGATTGGTCTGGCCATTGATCGCAGGGAAAACGGTATCGGAGCCGATTGGCGCAGCTACCATCCATCCGCCTCCAGAACCTACGGCACCCTCGTTGGCATTCTGGCCGGTGCTAACCGGTGAGACTCCTGGGGTGAGAGTGAGAAGCTGGGTGAAATTGCGGCCATTCAGGGGAATGTCATTCACTTCTTGCGTTGAAATGACGGTACCCAGGCTTGCGCTTGACGTCTCTAGCTGGGGCGTTGCCGATTGCACGGTGATAGTCGTCTGTGTGGGACCCACTTTCAACGAAAAATTGATGGTTGCAACCTGGCCGACCGTCAGGGTGAACTGAGGAACTTCCCTCAAGCCAAAACCGGGCGCAGTTGCTCTGATTGTGTACTGTCCTGGGTTCACATCAAAGATGGAGTACACGCCAGACGCATTCGAGATGGTCGTATTCTCTACAGAAGTTTGAGTGTTTCGGAGGATGACTTTGGCTTGTGGAACCACAGCTCCGGAGGAGTCCCGCACCGTTCCGTTAACGGAGGCTGAGGATAGTTGCGCATGACTCTGTCCAGTGGCGAGCAGAAGCAACGCAGAGACGATGAGGAGAGATGCGAACCGGTTCTGTGCAACACGCTGGAATGGTTTCATGGCGCAAATCATCACCTTTCGAAGGTTTTCAACAGCGCCGATACGCAGCCTGCATATCGGAAGAAACACAATCAACGATGGATTGCGAAATCCAACGGGTGACGATTTAGCCCCAAAATGGCAGCACCCAATTCATCAGCCTGGATGACGCGTATCAAGAATGCCTGGCCCTGACTGAGAATGCATGCTTGTATACAATATGCCAGTGTGAGATGCAAGGGAATTCTTTGCGTCCGGCCCCATCGGGGATGGTTGAGCCGGCCGCAAGTCGAAGCTGGTATGGGCAAGTGTTTGATAGCAAGTAAGTTAGAGAGACTTCTCTGTTATGGAGCCGGCGAGAGCCGAGGCGTCAACGGAGCCTGGGGTTGAGCACTCTCAGGTGTCAACTGAGGCAATTATGTTGAGGTGGCCAGTTTGAAAGTCTCTTCCAGTCCCGCCCTTGAGCAGGGGTGCAGTTCCTTCGCCTGGCCCAAGTCAATTGGATAGCATGTAGACTTCGCGAGTTGGGCTGAAGGCTGAGCCGGAGGGCTCCTGCAGTTTTGATTCTCCCTCTCACCCCGTTGACCCGGTGCGGCCGAGATTGTCCATCACAGGCACGTCTGCGGATGGCGGCTCCAGGCGAAGCATCTGGCCTAAACTAGGCCAGAACAAGATTGTTATCCCATGAATTATGCGTAGCCTGACGTCACGGGTGTGAGCGGTCTGTCATCGGGACAAAGATGCGTTGACTCAACCCTTAGTCGAGGGCGCTGTTCCGGCAGCGCTCATCAAAGGCACAACACCAAAGCATTCTCACCCATTCTGCTTTGTGCCTACATCATCCGCTCTCCGGTGCCGAGGGCAAGGACCACGCCGGAGCAAGCTCATCCCCGCTCCGGCGCTCGCGGCCGCTTTCCAATCACGAAGCTACTCGATAGCGCCGATCCAGTATCCGGTTGTAGGCAGCGGATTCCCCAGAAAGTCCGTTGTGCCCATGGAGCAGCCGCTGATTCCCGTGCAGACATCAGTTCCACCGCCGATTGCCGGAGAGCCTGACTGCGGCGTAAATTGCGTTGTCGGCCACACGTTCGCGACATCGTAACTCGGCTCCGGCAGCAGCGGATTTGAGATCAGGGAATTCGCGTCCTGCCCGGTCGCGCTCTGATACGTTGCCAGGCTCGTGTAAGTGGTGCCGCCATACTCAAAGGAGTATTGTGTAGCGTTCGGACCGTAATACAGGTTGTAGTCCGCAGTCACTAGTTTGGTTGCATCGATGAGGTATGGCGTCGTCAATGGCGTGTAGACAATATTGTTCTCAAAGAAATCCGGGTTCGAGCCACTGAACGTTGCAGCCTTATCGGTTAACTCATAGTTGTTGGTCGGCGTAGCTGTCCAGTAGCTTGTATTGTCATAAATCTCAACGCCGTTCAGTGAGCCGCTGTTCCACGTCGACAGCAGAAAATCTCCATAATTGATACTTGTGCTTTCGGCGTCGTTATTGACGCAGACGTTGAATCGGATGATGCTATTTACGGTGGGCTCGCTTCCCGCGCCAAATACGGAGACGCAGTATCCCTTGTTGTCGTGGATGTAGTTCCGCTCCACTGTGATGTTGCGGTTCAAATAATCGATATCGATCCCCCCGCCGTCGCCCGCCCAGCTGGTATTGTCGTATGACTCGTTCTGCGAGATTTCCGCGCCTATGGTGTTCCACACCCAAAGCGCTCCCGGAGTGCTGCCCGTGCAGTTCGGGCACTCGCCCGACTGCGTCACCACGTTGTTGCTCAGCGTCACATTTTCAGCGTCCGTCACCAGCAGCCCGTCACCGTAGACATTGTCTACATGCGAATTGGTTACCGAGATGTTTTGTCCTTTCGGACCGGTATACGCGCCATGCTGCCCTGCCTGGATAAAGATTCCCTCGCCGGCCGTGGTGTTCTCCGCAGTCACATAGGAAAGATTGACATTGCTAATGGTCGAACTGCTGGTCTTATCCGTAATCAACCCGATCTCGCCTCCGACGGCTCTTTGGGTAGAAACCAAAGTTGCCCCCGTCGCCGTCACGTTGGTGATCGTCAGGCCGGTTACGGTATTGCCGCTTAAAGCCTTGGCCACCAGGCCCCAGTTCTCGCCCCCCTGCAGGTAGAGATTTTCAATCGTCCAGTACGACTGGTTGGTAAGATAGAAGGCCGCGTTGTTTGTCGACCCACCATCAAGGATCGGCAGAGCACCCGTTCCATAATCTGTCACTGTGATTGGCGCGCTGGACTTGCCAGACCCGCTCGGGGAGAACATCCCGTTACAAGTCATCCCGGTCTTGAAATAAATCGTGTCGCCCGCCGAATAGCTGTGCCCATTGGCGGACGCAATGTTGTTCCAGGGAGAGCTTTCAGTCCCATTGCCGTTGGAGGATTGGCTGCAATCCACATAATAAGAGTGTGTCCCCCCGCTGGCTTTGGCACTCTCTCCTGGCGAAGTAGCGGCGCCGGAAGAAGCATTGCCGACCGGGCTACCTGCGCAGCCGGCCGTCACGGCGGCCAGCACGATGGTGAGAATCAAGCAAGCTTTTTTTGTGTCATTTGCGTGTTGCATGTTTGCGTCGTCCTCTCAGCAGGCATTCGGCCTGCATTCCTTTGAGCTTGATGGAATCGATTGCATCGGTGCGACAGCGCCCAACGGAGAGGCGCAAATGCCGGAATGAGACCTTGTTGCAATCGCTGCTTGCCAACAAGAATCTCGATTGCCTGCGCTGCCAAACATCCTGTCGAGGAAGCCGGCGCAACGGATGAGATCGATTACAGTCGCTGAGGACGATATAGGAGCATATCTTTCGCTGTCAATGTTTACTTAATCGTTAACCATCTGTTGGCCGTTGCCAGGTGCTTCGCTTGGTCCAGCTCACATTTCTACAACGGCTTTCATCACGTTTGGCCGAGCGAGCAGTGACTCAAATGTGGTCATCACTTCAGAAAGCTGAAGGCGGTCGGTGATCCAATGATCCGTATCGATTTTGCCTGCTTCGATCAACCGAATGATCCTTGGAAATTGGCCGAGACTGTTGCGGCTTGCGAGCAAGGTTACTTCTTTGCGATGGAACAGGGAATCGTCGATCGATACCGGCTCGCTTGTGAGACCAACATAAACGAGGGAACCTCCGGGCGCGACGCAGTCCAAGCTTGCCGCCATTGCAAGGGCGTTGCCCGTCGCATCAAAGACGACATCCGCTTGCCTGTCCGCAGCGGTCAGCGAGGTGGGGTAACCCATTCGCTCCGCAAAGTCTCTTCGCCACTCGATCCTTTCAACAAGATGAACATGAACTCCGAGCGCGGAGGCAAATTGAGCCACCGCCATTCCGATCGGACCTGCACCCACAATCATCGCTTCACCACCATCCTTCACCCCACTGCGTGCCACAGCGTGTGCGCCGATTCCGAGCATTTCCACTAAAGCCAACTGATCGAGGGTCAAGACTTCCGACTTGTGCAGCAGGCTGATAGGGACAGATAGAAAATCCTGCATTCCCCCATCCACATGGATCCCAAGAATTTGGAGATGTTCACAGCAGTTCTTTCGCCCTTTTGCGCATGCCCGGCAGGCGCCGCAGCTGATGTAGGGTTCGATGGCGCAACGATCTCCCTTTCGGATTCCGCGGTCGTTCTCCTCAACTTCGACTACAACGCCCGATAGCTCATGGCCGATGACTCGAGGGTAAGTGTAAATAGGATGGCGTCCTGCAAAAGCATGAAAGTCGCTTCCGCATAGGCCAATTCGTTCGATTTTGACGACTGCATGGCCTTGAGCCGCGCTGGCTTCACCAACGATCCGTTCTGCAAACTTCCCGGGCGATTCTAAGATGATCTGTCTCATAGTGTGTTCTTTCTACTGTAGATGAATCGTTTTGCACTCATTCCGGAGCGATCGCGCCCAAAGGCTGTTGTCTTTCCAAGGGTATTCCTGAAGTTGCTTCCACTTGCTCTGGATTCCTCCCGTCTCATGGGCAAAGGTCTTGAAACAGTGGTTGTGGCGTCGATGACGGATGCATGCTTTTGGTCTCTGAATGCAAGGATCGTTGAGAAGAACCCCAAGGATGCATTCACCCTGGCAATGGGTGCCATGGGTGATTGGTTGCCGGCCCTGATCGAGCGGAAAGGCCAAGCTTTGTTTTGGAGCTACCGACCGGCATGCTGTATGCAGGTATCCACATGCTACTCGCGGCGTATATCCTCGTCAACGTGGGCTCTCCTTTGGCAGCCATTTCTCGCTGGGTGGAGTTTCGCGGCCGGTCCGGTCGCCCGCGTGGGGAGCTTCCGTTCCTGTTGGGCGGGGTCGCCTTGGGGCGGCACTTTCTCTGGGCAAGCTCTCATTTCCTCGGATCTCATGGAAATCAGCAACTCAGGACGGCGGTATGCTCCCATGGAACATTCGCAGCCCGAGAGCCTGCCAGGATTTCGGCAGAGGATGGCTCTGCTGTTGCGGAGGATGGTTGACGGCCAGCCATTGTCCTTTGCTTGCCGACCCAGGGTGGCTTGGCTGCTCCGGGTGGTGGGAAGCAGCACCTTTCCTTGACGCATCCGGCGATGGCGCTGCTCATCCAGCGACGGCCCTGTTCGGATGGTGTCCGAAGTAGGGTATAGCCGCGATGGGCTGGACCGTACCGGTCTTCGATAGGCTGGACCGTACCGGTCTTCGTGCTTTTCGGACGCCAGATCCTCCAAGAGATTGACTTGTTAGACTTGAGCCATCGCATGGCTTATCACGTACCGGACGTTTGCGGTGATTCCAGTGCGGTGATTCCAGAAGGATCGTCGAACTCTCGAAACAGGGTGGATCGAAGAAGATGAAATCTGCACGCGCCTGGGTGGCAATGAGGGTGGCTGGTGGGTTGCTACTGATCGTCAGCGTAACGATTTGGGCAAGAGCGCAGGCGGGGGTAGGGAGTCCAGCGACTCCGATGCGGCCGGGATCGCGGGTTATCTCCTCGGCAGAGCCGTATGTGTCCCGGCCGGCTTCAACACCCTGCAGCGTCACGCTGGCGCGCAGAGAGAGCTTTGACGATCCCGGCGATGGCCGCTCGATGGCCACTCATGCGCATCGGTTTGAGTTTGCGCCCCCGCGCGGATGTACCGGCCCGTGGTCCAAGGTCGTGATGGTCGTGAACTTCTCGGTTCCGGCAGGGCGGCAGTTTGATCGTACCGCAACGATCTGGCTGGGTGGGGTGAACCTTTACTTTGGCACCACCATGGAGCCGGAGCCGGGCCTAGCTCAGCATTGGCATGTGGAGCGTGATCTGACCGACTACACGGCTCTGTTCCATAAGGCGCGGACAGGACAAATCATCCTGAACAACTCAATCAGCCCGACCACCAACCAGCCGATCTTCGTAGCTGCCAGGCTATTGTTCTATCCGGTGGAGCCCGGAAAACAAGCGCCCAGGGTGGCCGATCGAGTCTTTTCACTAAGCGGCGAGCCGGCCGGGAAGGAGCAGCCGTTGCAGACTTCGGACGACATCCTCTCGCACCAGTTCATCTTTCCGCGCGATATCCAGCGCGCCTCTCTGGACGTGATCGCGCAAAGCCAGGCGCACGATGAACGCTGGTATACGTGCGTCGACAAGCGTTATCTGGCTCAGACTCGGGATTACTCCCTGGAGGCATTTGAGGCCTGCGATGGAGGAAGCTTTCGCGGCGTTGAGGTGCTGGTGGATGGAAGACCCGCCGGGTTGGCGCCAATCTATCCCTGGATCTTCGCTGGCGGTGTTGGCCCTCACCTGTGGTTGCCGACACCGGGGATTCAGACGACCAACTTTCTGCCCTTTCGAGTGGATCTGACTCCCTTCGCGGGGGTGCTGGATGACGGCCGGCCGCATTCGATTGGGGTCCGTGTTTTGGGCGCTAACCACTTCTTCAATGTGGCGGCGAACATGCTGGTCTATGAAGAGGGTCTCAGCCAGGGCCGCGGCGGCGCACAACTGAGTGGAGAGCTGCTGGAGGATACTCTGGGCACGGCGCAGCCTGCAGGCCTTTCGGTGCAAAGTACCCTCCACTCCGATGCCAACGGGCGAATCGTGGGCGCGCTCCACACCCATGGAACGCAGAGTTATCTGATTCGCGGCTTGCTGCGGACGCCACGCGGAAACCTTATCACCACGGTCCGCTATCAGGAGCAGTTTTTGAATGACCAGATCTTTCTCCGGCCAGGGGCAAAGCAATACGACCAGTTGATCCGGCAGAGCCATGTCACCTCCATGG
The DNA here is from genome assembly GCA_021800195.1 of Acidobacteriota bacterium. Classification (GTDB taxonomy): domain Bacteria; phylum Acidobacteriota; class Terriglobia; order Terriglobales; family Acidobacteriaceae; genus Granulicella. The sequence continues at coordinate 5,471 of JAJYZE010000024.1, read as the reverse complement.
ATGTCGAACGCAACCTGAACGGTCGCCACGAGGACAGCTTCGTCTTCCACGAGTGGGATCCGGTGAGCCTGATTGTGCGAAAAGCCATGGTGACCCGGGGGCAGGACTTCAATGCGCAAGTGTCGGTATGGCAAGGGCATCGGATCCTGGCGGATCGGACCGGGGCTTCCGGGGGGAGTTACCATGCTGCTCTCAGCGAGAATTTGAGTGTGAGCGACCGGGAGTATGGCAAGACCATTCCTCCGCCGCTGGATCGCAGCAGCTTTGATCACAATGAGTCCGGGCAGGAGATCGTCTTGTTCCGAGACTCTCTTGGCAGTTGTTATGCCACCCAGGTGCAGTCCCAAGAGGAACAGGTTACAGGAGTGCGCGAGGGGGTGAACTGCCCTGGCGGCAGCAACCATCTCGAAAGCAGTTCCCGCCCCGATAATCCCTGGCTGATGCCGCTGATTCCGTAGGATGATCGGGTCCCTCGCGGTGAACCGAACCTTCGCCGTGCGGCGAGGGTTGAGTTGGCACGTCCGAGAGATGGCCTCACACCGAGATTTCAGCCACGGGTGCTTGACGGCTCGCCGTTAGCAACCGGCTGCCGAGATCTCAAGGCTCCAGAGCTGCCGACGGATGCGGCAACGCAGAGCGAGGCGACGGGAGGGTGGATCGGACGCGCTCTGTCAGGGGGTCTTCCACTTGATGTTGCAGCCGATGCTGGGGCGCTGCTCGGCGCCGGGTTGGCGGCCGACGATGACATCTTCGATCGCTGCGCGGAGATCTCTACCGGTGACCGGCTCGTCGTTGCCGAAGCCATTGCGGCGCGGACGGCTGTCGTCCAACTGGCCGCGATAGACCAGTCGCAGTCCGGAGTCGAAGAGGAAGAAGTCTGGCGTGCAGGCTGCATGATAGGCGTGCGCCACCTCCTGGGTGGAGTCCAGGAGATAGGGGAAGGTCCAGTCGAGGCGGAGGGCCTGTTCGCGCATGGGTCCGAGCGCGTCCTCAGGATACTGGTCGATGTCGTTGGACTGAATGGCCGCCATGGCGATAGGCCCGTCGCCGGCCGGGCCGTAGTAGTCGCGCCCGATCCGCGTCAGTTCAGCCTCCACATGCTTTACATACGGACAATGAACACAGACAAACATCACCAGCAGACCCAGCCTCTTCGCTGATTTGGCATTTACAATTTCGGCAAGACTCAAGTTGGTACCGGTGATGACGTCGTGCAGGCGAAAGTCTGGGGCCATCAGTCCCAGCGGCTCCATGGTGGACTCGGTACGGCTCATAAGGATCTCCCCTTGACAGGATAGCGTTGAGTTACTTTCGGCGAAGTTTACTGTCTCGCCATTCTTTCCAACCGCGCGAATGCCTTACCCTACAAAGACTCCGACTTGGGATCTTTTCGCATCCAGCTTGAGGTATGATGCTGTTCCTATCCTTCATTCGCAACCTGCTGATTACATGTTGGTTTTGTCGCAGATGGCGGCCGGCCGGACAGTGGCGCGGTTTGCGATGGCTCACAACTGCCGCTGTTCTTCTTGCCGCGTGGGCCGGCTCCGCCACGGCTCAGGCAGGGCGCGGGAGCCTTTGGGGGCTTCAGCCGGTGCAGCAGGCGGATCGAGTGGCCGCGAATCCAGACTTGAATGCGCTGCAGAGTCTGAAACAGAGGCTGCCGGAGTGGGATCAGGTGCGGAATCAAAGCTCGGGCAGCGTGGATCTGAGCCAGGTCTTGCATCTCGAGGTCGTATTGAGCCGGGATTCCGCAGCGGAGGCTGCCTTTCAACGGCTGCGGGTGGAGCAGCAGAGCTCGGGATCGCGTTCTTATCACCAATGGGTGACACCGCAGCAGATCGGTGAACTGTTCGGACCTACGATGCATGATCGCGCGGCGGTGATCTCCTGGCTGACCAGTCAAGGATTGACGGTGGATTCAATGGATCCGAACGGATTGATTATCCGGGTAAGCGGATCGGCGGCGTTGGTTGGGAACGCATTTCATACCAGCTTTGGAAGCTTCGACGTGGCGGGAGAGCGCAGGTTTGCAGCGCTCTCTCAACCTCTGATACCGGTCGCGCTGAGCGCGGTGATTCGATCCGTACATGGGCTGGTTGAGGTTCGCTACGCGCCGCAGTCGAGCTTCAAGGTCGAGACCATTCCTGGGGTAGCCGGTCCACTCCAAACAAATATCCAAAGCGGCGTCCAAACGGATCTTGGCGGAGGCGTCCATGGCATTCTTCCGCAGGACTTTGCAACGATCTACGACCTCGCCAGCGTTTACAGCAGTGGAGACAAGGGAGCGAGCATTGGATCGTCAAGTTCGGCTCAGGCACAACATATCGCCATCGTTGGCAAGTCGCGTATCGTGGCCGACGATATAGCCAACTTTGAGGCTATCGCGGGATTACCCAGCGTGCAGCCCAACGTGGTATTGGCCGGCAGCGATCCGGGTGTCGCGACCGGAACCCAAGCGGATTTGGCCGGCGAGGCGACGTTGGATGTGGAACGAGTGATTGGTACAGCTCCGGCGGCGCAGCCGGATCTGGTGATCAGTGCGAACTCCTCGAATGAGGATGGAGTGGATATTGCGATTGCCTACAACATCAATACGCTGCATGATCCGGTGATGAGCATCTCATTTGGTGCGTGCGAGTCCGAGAGCGGCTCAGCGGAGGTTGACTATCTCAAGACTGAGTTCGAGACGGCGGCCAGTGAAGGAATCTCTATGTTTGTCTCCGCGGACGATTCTGGCGTCGCCGGTTGTGACAAGCCCTTTCAGGCGCCTCCAGCTTCTCAAGTACGGAGCATTAATGCGCTCTGTTCGAGCGATGCCGTGACCTGTGTTGGAGGGACCGAGTTCAACGATCTTCTGAATCCCTCGTTGTACTGGTCTGCGGCCAACTCGAATGATGGATATGAGTCGGCGCTCTCCTATATTCCGGAAGGAGCATGGAACGAACCCACGACGGCCAACACCCAAGGCCAGACGATGTACCGTGTGGCTGAGGGCGGGGGAGGGGCCAGCGTCTATGTCTCGAAGCCGCTTTGGCAGACAGGAACAGGTGTGCCCAACGACGGATTTCGTGACGTTCCGGATATTGCCTTCACGGCAGCGGAGCATGATGGATACCTAGGATGTTATGCGGCTGCCGGGGCCAGTTGTAAGACGACGAATAAAGGCACAACCATTTCGATCTTCTACGGCACGTCGGCAGTGGCGCCCGGAATGGCAGGCATCGCCGCGCTGCTGAACACGAAGATGGGAGCTGCGCAAGGAAATCTCAATCCGATGCTCTATGGGTTGGCAGCGTCGAACCAGGATGTCTTCCACGCCATAACGCCGGCCAGTTCGGGTGTGATCGGGTGTATCAGTACGGAGCCTTCCATGTGCAACAACAGCACGCCGGGCGTATCCAGTCTGAGCGGCGGCCTGGCGGGGTACAGCGTGGGAGCTGGATACAACCAGGCGACAGGGTTGGGGTCAGTCGATGTAGCGAAGCTGCTTTCGGCGGCGGCGACGGGAGATGTGACTGGAGGAAGTTTTACCCTTGCAGCGGCCTCTGCTGTCCAATCCGCGGCTCCGCAGACCCAATCGGCAACTGCGACCTGGACGCTGACTGTAACGGCGCTGCAGAGCTTTGCCGGAACGGTGTCGTTGACTTGCGCTGTGGCGCCGGTGACGAGCCAGCCGCCGCTATGTTCTGTATCTCCTGCCAACGTGAGCCTGAGCGAGTCAGGTACAGCGACTGCGACGGTCTCGGCGGTAGCCCAGGGAGCGGGAGGCGGTTGTCTGGCGCAGTCTGCTCAGCAGCGGAAGCTGAAAGCTGGTGGCGAACAGAGTGAACTGCTTGCCGGATTGCTGTTTCTTTGTCTCCCAATCCGGGGACGATGGGCACGCGCGAGGCGTTCTCTTCCACATTGGCAACTGGTTTGTCTGCTGGCGATAGGATTGGGCGCGGTGAGTGGGTGCGGGGGAACGTCTGGCAGCTCGTTATGCTCGAACTCGTCGACGACGGGAGCCACGGCGGGAACCTATACTATCACGGTGACCGGAACGAGCGGGAATTTGACAGTCTCTGCTCCTCTGACATTTATTGCGAATTGAATCAGCTTGACAGCGGGAAGATGTCGCGCGACGGAGCTCACTCATCCCGTTCACGAATTTTGAGCCACAGACTCCGCCCTGCGCAGCATGGCTGGGGCCTTTGGGCGCCATCGAGTTGCGGGTGGAGAGCCAGGTTTAACTTCAGGCGCCGGGTGGTTGAGGGAGCCAGTGCCGAGAGATTGCGTCTTGGGATGCCCCAGGTGTGCCCCAAGCGTTGGAGGAAAATCGCGCTTTCCCAAAGGAGGCACGGTGCGGATCTGCCCGGATCGGTGGAAAATGGTAGCTGCGAGGTGTTGGGATGCGCGCGCGCGGGAAAGCACTGTTTCTGGATCGCGATGGCGTGATCAACCAGGAGGTGGGGTACCTCCATACCAAAGAGCAGGTGCGGTGGGTGGAGGGTATCTTTGAGCTCTGCCGAGCGGCTGCGGAACTGGGATACAAGTTGGTGGTCGTTACCAACCAGGCAGGCATCGCTCGCGGTTATTACACGGAAGCCCAGTTTCAGGAGGTGACAGACTGGATGCGAGGTGAGTTTGAGAGGAGGGGACTGAGGCTGGATGCGGTCTACTTCTGCCCCTTTCATCCCGAGCACGGAGTAGGAGCGTACAAGCGCGAGCACGAGGATCGCAAGCCGGGAGATGGCATGCTGCGCCGCGCGGCCCGAGATCTGCGCCTGGATCTGAGTTCCTCGGTGATGGTTGGCGATCGCTGCTCGGATGTAGCCGCAGGCCAGTCAGCGGGCCTGCGGCAGGTGTTTCTGCTGCAAGGCAATGAGCCGGAGCGATGCCCTGGCCGCTATCACGCCGTGAAGTCGCTCCAGGAGGTCCAACAATGGCTTGCCGTTGCCGCTGCCGCTAGCGCTGATGAGCTTGCGACTGGCCCGGACGCCTCGGTTTCTGGAGCCTCCGGCCGGCGCGGGAGGATCAAGGGCGGGAGGCTCTGATGCAGGGGATGCGAGATGTACTTCGGTCGGCCCTGGCGCGGAGCTTGCGCGAGTTGCCGGAGGAAGACCGGTTGATGGCCGCCTGGCCGGTGGTCTGCGGGAGCGCCCTGGCGAGTCATGCCCGGGTGATTTCCCTGGATAGCGAGGGCGTGGTGCACGTGCTGGTGGATGGCGCCCAGTGGATCGATCCGTTCGTTCGCATGCGCTCGGCGCTGACCCTGGATCTGGGAAGAATCGCAGGCGTACCCCTGACCGGGATAAAATTTAGAGGCCGAATGTAGAGTTTTCCGGAGCAGAGAGTTTGATCGGCGGGGCTCCGCCCGCTAGAACCCGTTTCTCTGTTTTAAACGGAAAGGCGACACAGACAGAGAGCAGAGATTCCGGGCCTGCCGGGAGCTTCAGGCAGTTGGAAGGCAAGCAAACCGAGGAGATCAGGAT
>JAJYZE010000313.1 GCA_021800195.1 Acidobacteriota bacterium | reverse complement strand
GGACGCGCTGCTACCCGCCGGGAACCTTCGCGAGGGGCTTGCAGCCCTGCAAAGGGCCGATGTGGTTGTGGTTCGACACGATGAATGGACTGCTGAGGGCCAAGGCGAGAACGAAGCTGCCGCACGCGCCGGCCGGCGATCACTGGGCACGCGTGCCTGGGAGATGCTGCGTGAGCACGGCCATCTGTGGACGGTGCGGAGAAGCCTGCGCTTCCCCGCTCCCCTGAAGGTCTTCGGGGCTGGGTTGCGACCGGTCGCTTTTTGCGCCGTCGCCCGGCCCGAGGGCTTTGCCGCGATGCTGCAGGAGGCGGGTTGCGGAGTTGTGGAGACGGTTGCGTTTGCGGATCATCATGGCTACAGCGAGGCGGATATCCGCAGGGTGATTGAAGTCGCAAAGAGCCTGGAGGGTACCGGATTTGTCACCACGGAGAAAGATGCCGTTAAGCTGACCGAGAGGATGCGTGAAGAGTTGATGCAATTCGGTCCGTTGATGGTGGTGGCGCTGGATGCGCAGTTCGACGACCCGAGAGCGGTGTTGCGTTCCTTGGAGGAGAAGCTCGAAGATGCCTGGAACGGAGAGCGAAAGCCGGCAAGGCAAAGCGAACCGGAGCGGCCACGATGAGAGTCCTGGTGGTTCGCGTAGGCGCGATGGGCGATGTGCTGCACGCCCTGCCTGCCGTTGCTGCGCTGCGCAAAGAGAGACCGGATTGGGTGTTGGATTGGGTCGTCGATCCTCGCTGGTCGCCGTTACTGGTGAACACCCAGGGCGAGGCTCCGGTGGTCAATGGCGTCTGGCTGGCCGAGACCAAGCTGTGGTCCAAGCATCCGGCCTCGCCGACAACGCTCCGATCCATCCTGAATCTGCGCCGTGAAACCCGGCGCGCGCGCTATGACCGGGTGGTGGATATGCAGGGAACCCTGCGTTCGGCAGTGATTGGATGGATGGCCGGGGCGCGAAAGTTCGCTGGCTACCGGGATCCCCGCGAGAGGCTGGCCGCCGGGTTCTACCAGCAACACGTGCAGCGCCATGGGCGCCACGTGGTCGAGCAGGGTGCGGCGCTGCTGGGCGAGGCCTGCGGCGTAGCGTTGGAGTTGGCGCCGGTGACTCTTCCCCATGAGGCATGGGCGGATCTCTGGGCGGCCGAGGTAGCAGGGGATGGGGTGAGCGAGCCAAGACGCCTGTGCGTGCTGGCTGCGGGAGGCGGGTGGAAGGCCAAACAGTGGCCGGCGGCGCGCTACGCAGAACTGGCTGTCCGGCTGCGTTCGATGGGTATGGATGTGGTGGTCAACGCGGCCAGCCAGGATGATCCCGTAGCAGCCGAGGTGGTCGCCGCCGGCGCAGGAGCCGCGCGAGCCGTGGTCTGTGACGTGACGGGACTGATCGCCTTGCTGCGCCGCGCCGTGCTGGTGATTGGTGGAGACTCCGGACCGGTGCATCTGGCCGCAGCCCTGGGCATTCCGTTGCTGGCCTTGTTTGGACCGACCGATCCGGAGAGAAATGGGCCTTGGGGGCCCGGGCGTAGGGTTGTGTTGCGCGATCCAGCCTCCTTGACCAGTTACAAGCACGTCGCTCACCTCGATCCAGGGTTGGCAAACTTGTCTGTGAGCGCGGTGCTGGACGGCGCGCAGCGCCTGATAGAGGCCGCTGGGCCAACGGATCTTCCGGATGGGCGGAGTGGCCTTTAGAATGACGGGATGGGAGCAACCGGCGAGACCCAAGCCACGGTGCGAACAGGTTGGCAGAGGGTGGCGCGCAGGTTGCGTGTGCCGCTGGGCTTTGCCGTGGCCGCAGTCTTTTTGATCTTCGCGCGGCCCAGCCGCCAGACGCTGGCCTGGAGTCTGCTATTGGTGATTCCCGGCCTGTGGCTGCGCAGCTATGCGGCTGGCTATGTCAAGAAGAACGCGGAGTTGACGCGCACCGGGCCCTACGCCTATACGCGCAACCCGCTCTATTTGGGCTCCATGAGCATCGCAGCCGGCTTTGCGGTAGCGGCGGGACGGTGGTGGCTGGGGCTGTTGCTGGCAGTGATGTTCCTGGCCATCTATCTGCCGGTGATTCTCTCTGAGGAAACTTATCTGCGGGGCGCATTTGCCTCCTTTGACGAGTATGCGCAGAAGGTCCCCCGGTTGCTGCCAAGGCTCACCCGGGCGCAATTTGTCGAAGTGGAGACGGAACAGGGCCGATTCTCGCCAGAACGTTACCGGCATCATCGCGAGTACAATGCCCTTATGGGCGCGGCCGCGATCTATGCTGCATTGACCGTGCGCATGCTGTTGTGACATTGAACCGCCGTTGTCAAAGCTCCAGGGAGATGATGATTTGACGGCCGCTTGGATGGCCCCTTGGCGGGTCTGGAGAGACTCGTTGGCGGGAATGGGCGGGAGGTTGGTTCTCGTCAGGGTTCCCTGCCTGCTCGGCTGGCGCCCGGCAGCGGCGCTCTCAAGCGCGGCGACTGCAGCGCTAGGGATGCTGTTGCTTGGCTGGATGCTGCCCCGGCAAGCCAACGCACAGTTTTTTACCCGGCCGGAGCCCCCCGCAGCGCAGCGCCAGATTCCAGTGCTTCAGCCGCCTCCAACCACATTCACCTATCCAGAGCATGAGACCCTGACCTACAGCGTCGATTGGCGGGTTTTCAAAACCGGGCTAGCTGTCTTCCACCTGGATCAAACGGGAGGAGTGCTGAAGATCGCGGCGACTGCGGATACGATTGGAGCGGTGAATCTGCTGTTTCCCGTGGTGGATGGCTTTCAGTCCGGCTTCAACGTGAAGACGGGATGCTCAACGGGATTTGACAAGCAGACGCAGGAGGGCCGGCGCAAGATTGCCAGCGACCTGAGTTTTGATTATGCGAACGGCAAGCAGACCCTGAATGAGCGCAACCTGGTGAAGGGTACACAGAAGGTCCTGGTCACCAACATCCCCGCCTGTGTCACCGATTCTCTCTCGGCGATGTTCTATGTGCAGTCACAGAACCTGGAGCCAGGACAGACGTTTTACTTCCCCCTGGCCGATGCGATGCGAACCGTAACCGTGGGCATGAAGGTGGAGGGCCGCGAGGAGATCACCACGCCGGCCGGAACCTTTGAGACCATCAAGGTGCAGCCGACGGCCGATGAAGGCGTGGTGAAGAACCGGGGCAGCATCTGGATCTGGTACACCGATGACGACCGGCGGCTGCCCGTACAGATGCAGGCGCAACTGTTCTGGGGCACCATCACCTTCCATCTGCAGTCAGTTGCCTCAAATTAGAAGCGCGCGGAGAATAGGGTGGTGCGAGGGACTCGCTGGGAAACATTCGTAGCTCCCATTGCGGAGCCAAGGGAGCTGGAGCCAGGGGCTGGAATCTGGGGCGCTTCAATGGAGGAGGTGAGCCATGAACAACCAAGAGATCGGTAAAGAACCGGATGAGTTGGTAACGATCGCCGTATTTCCCGAGCCGTCAGAGGCGAACCTCGCGCGGTCCGAGTTGGAGGCAGTGGGGATTCCCGCATTTCTGCAGGGTGAGACGGCCAACAGCATGATTCCAGTGGCATTTGTCTCCCAGTTGCAGGTGTACGCGCGAGACGAAGTTGAGGCCCGCAAGCTCCTGGAGGCCATGGAGGAGGCTCCAGAGTCGATGGAGTCCGTGACTGCGGCGGAGATCGAGGCCGAGCAGGCCGCGGCCAAGCAAGACACTCCAAAGGAGGAAAAGGGATGAGCCGGCCACGCGCCGTCGTCTGTCTCTCCGGCGGCATGGATTCCACGGTCTGCGCGACGCTGGCCGCGCGAGACTATGACTGCTTTGCGCTGCACTTCAGCTACGGACAGCGCACCCAGACGAGAGAGCTGCGCGCCTCTCGCGAGGTGGCGCAGGCGATAGGGTTGCGGGATCTGATGGTGCTGGAAACGGATCTGTTTCGCCGCATCGGGGGGTCTGCCTTGACCGATACTCGAATTGCTGTGCCCAG
>JAJYZE010000312.1 GCA_021800195.1 Acidobacteriota bacterium | reverse complement strand
TCATCCTTCCCCCATCTCCCACAGCGGCCGTCCGCCCTAAAATGGAGTGATGGAGCGCATTTACCTCGACGCCAACGCCACCACTCCGGTTCTCCCTCAGGTCGTCGAGGCCATGCGCCCCTTTTGGACAGAGAGCTTCGGCAACCCCAGTTCGACGCATCACGCCGGCCAGCGTGCCCGGGCCGCCGTCGAGCAAGCCCGTTCGTCCATCGCCCGGCTGTTGAACTGCTCGGCCAAAGAGATCGTCTTTACCTCCGGAGGCACGGAGAGCGACAATCTGGCGCTCAACGGCGTGCTCAGCCCTTTCCTGGAGAAGCGCCAGCCAGCGCACCTGCTCACCACGGCGATCGAGCACCACGCCATCCTCTATACCGCGCAGGCGCTGCAGCGACGCGGCGCAGGCGTCACCTTCCTGGCTCCCAACCGCGAAGGCGTCATCGACCCCGAGGCCTTTCGCGCCGCCCTGCGCCCGGACACCGAACTGGTTTCTATCATGTACGCCAACAACGAGACCGGCGCCGTTCAGCCGATCGGCAAGCTGGCCCGCATCGCCAAAGCTTTCAACCCCGCCATCCTCTTCCACACAGACGCAGTCCAGGCCGCCGCAAAGCTGCCTCTGGACCTAAGCGGAGCGCTCAAGAACGTAGATCTGCTCTCCATCTCCGGGCATAAGATGTACGCCCCGCAAGGCACCGGCATTCTCTTCATCCGCAGCGGCCTTCACCTGGCGCCCCTGCTCTACGGTGGCCCGCAGGAGCGCCAGCGCCGCGCCGGCACAGAGAACGTGCCCGGCATCGTCGCCTTGGGCCGCGCCGCCGAGCTGGCGCAAGACTGGCTCGACTCTCATCAGGACCGCGAGTTGGCCGCGCTGCGCGACCGCCTCGAGTCCGGCCTGCTGGCGGCTATCCCCGAATGCAGCGTGAATGGGCCGGCAGGGGACGCAGAACGCCGCTCACCCAACACTTCCAACCTGCGCTTTAAGGATGTCGATGCCGAGGCTCTGCTGATCGCACTCGACATGCAGGGCATCGCAGTCGGCTTCGGCGCAGCTTGCCAGTCCGGCGCCACTGAACCCTCGCACGTCCTGCTCGCAATGGGGCTCACAGCGCAGGAGGCTCAGGGAAGTCTGCGGCTTTCGCTCTCCCGCCTGACCACCCGCGAAGAAATTGACCGCGCTTTGGAGATCATCCCAGCCGCAGTGACCCGTCTTCTCTCGCTGGCCCAATAGAGAGCGTTTGATTCAGCGGCGAGCGCCTCCCTAGCCTGCATGGGCCGGCTCCCCGGCAAAGACCTCCTGCACGGGCCTTCCAAACCTCGCCTCTTCAGGTGAAAGCCCGCGGCGGACGACCCTCTCCTCCAGGAACAACCCTGGCGGATGGCTGTAGCCGGGCTGAAACAAAGGTCTGCGCCTCGGACGACGCAGCAAAAGGCATGGAAATCCGCATCGCCAGAAAACCGATGGATGAGGAAGACGCATCCTAGGTGCTTGAAACTGAAGCGCGAGATGCTACGATAAGGCATTTGCCACAATGACGCCATCGGCCTTGCGCGGAGGCGCTCTGTGACCCGCTGGGATTCCCGGCACTCAAATCTAGTCTTCTTGTGGAGGTTGTAAAGTATGGACTCACGATTCTGGCAGCTAACTCGTGCGCTGGCTGTTGGAGTGCTCGCACTCGCCGTCCCTTCCATGGTTCTTGGGCAGACGCAACACGTGGTGGGCCCCATGGATCTGCAGCGGGCGGAGCAGGGCGCAACCCAGGCCCGGCAACAGAACATCGATACGCTGCAAGGATTTCTCGGCTCTGCGGAAGCGCGGGAGTCCCTGCAGAAGGCGCATATGAACCCGATCCAGGTGGAAAAGGCGATCGCGGGGCTAAGCGACCAGGAACTGGCCCAACTGGCCTTACGCGCCACCCGGGTCCAGAATGAGTTCGCTGCAGGCGAGATCAGCAACCACGATCTGCTGCTGATCCTGGTTGGCATCGCCGCGCTGATCCTGATTATCGTAGCCGTCCATTAAGCATTCGCCAGGGAGCGAGCGGAGAGCGCAGGCGCAGGCGCCGCCGGCGCAGTCACCAGCTTTTGAAGCCGGTGGTTGCGCCGGTCAGAGTAGAAACTCACGCCGCGTGGCGGCTTCATCTGCCCCCAATCCCCGCTCCCAAGGCCTTGCATGGAGAGCCAATATGAAGTTCCGTTTCGTGCTGCCGGTCGTGCTATGGATAGGTGCATGCGGCGCAGCCGCGGCAGCCGCGACCGCCGGCATGTGGCTGGATGTGCCCTTCGTGCGCCAGACAAAGCAGGCCTGCGGCGATGCGTGCATCGCCATGGTGATGCAATACTGGCAGGAGAAGAACTACCAGCCTGAGAAGACCTCCATAAATGCTGCCGCCATTCTGCGTGAGCTGCCGCCGGGACGGCGTGGCGTGAGCGCTACCAGCATGGCGAAGTTTTTCCGGCAACATGGCTATCGCGCGTTTGCCTATGCGGGTGATTGGAAAGACATCCAGCATCAAATCGCCCAAGGCCGCCCCCTGATCGTCGCGCTCAAGCCCCTGGGGGACTCGGAGTTGCACTACACCGTAGTGGCTGGAGTCGATGACCCGCAGCATCTACTGTTTGTGAATGATCCGGCGCAACGTAAACTTCTCAAGATGGATCGCCTGCGGTTTGAACGCGAGTGGAGGGCCACGAAGAATTGGACACTGCTCGCCGTTCCCGACCTGAAATGACTGCCGCAGTAGCCCGCCCAGCGCTTCGCTCCCGAGCCTGCTGGCCTCTTCCCTGCATCCTGATCCTTGGCAGCCTCGGCTCCCACGCCCAGAGCACGCAAGCACCGGCCCTAAAGCCGACCGGCACCGCTGACACGTACTTTGCCCAAGGCATGGCCATGGCCAAGGCCGGAAACTGGACGGAAGCGGAACGCGCCTTGAAGAAGGGGCGTAAGATGGCCCCCGAGGACGTGCGATTTCCCGAGGAGTTGGCCGGAGTCGCCTTCAAACAGAAGAAAAACTCTCTGGCCAAACGGCGGTTGCGCGCGGCCTTGCGTCTTGCCCCACGGGACGGCTATGCCCTGAATTTCCTGGCGACCCTTTATTTCCTTGACGGCAATGATCAGGCAGCATTGAAGTACTGGAACCGAGAGAGCAAGCCACAGATCGCAAGCATCAGCGCCGAGCCTCTGCCGCAGGTCTCGCCCGCGCTGCTGGACCAGGCCTTCGCCTTTTCGCCGGCCAGCACCCTGTTGCTGCCGCAGTATCTTTCAACCGAGACGAGGCTGAGCGCTCTGGGTATCTTCCCCACGTTCCAGTTGAACCTGGACGCACTCGCGGACGGACGTTTCAATGCGACCCTGCGCGCCCACGAACTGGATGGCTTTGGCGGCGCAGGCTGGGGAGATCTTGCCTATCTGCTGCAAGGGCTACCCTTCGCCGCCGTTGAGCCAAGCTACTGGAACATCCGGAAGCAGGCCATCAACTTCAACTCGATGCTGCGCTGGGACGACGAGAAGCGCCGCGCCTTCGCACGACTCTCCGGCCCATGGCAGGGCAGCGCCAAGTATCGCTGGGAGTGGCTTACCGACCTGCGCAACGAAAACTGGGCGCTGCGCAGGGAGTCCTCGGGACCTGCTCCGGTCCTGGCCAGCTTCAACATGCGCACCGAGCGCGGAGGGTTCAATCTGGCCTCCCGCGCGAGCGGGCGAATCGGCTGGAGCGTCGGCGCTGAATTATCCAACCGGAACTTTCGCAGCGTGGAACCGGGAACGGTATTGACCTCGCACATGATTGCATCCGGCGTCGAGCTGAAACAGCGGGAGCAGTTGACCAGCATATTGTGGAGCGTGCCGGAGCACCGCTTCGTCTTGAGCGCCGGGACGCAGTTTGAGGCGGCACGGTTGTGGTCCAGCCCGGCACAAAATTTCGAGAAGCTGACCGGATCGCTTCTTTGGCGGTG
>JAJYZE010000311.1 GCA_021800195.1 Acidobacteriota bacterium | reverse complement strand
CTGGAAGGGAACATCTGCCGGCGCATTCTTCCCCGGGGAGTTCCGCCACCCGCGGAGGCTCATCCCGAGGCGCAGAAGAAGAAGATCAAGCCCAGCACCAGGCGCCGCCGGCCCTGATGCGCCCGCCGTCGGCGGCCTCGATCTCTTCGCTGGCCGCCATGGATTCAAGGCCCCATAAACCTGTCATTCGTCGGCGGCCATCGCGTGGCTGGCCGAATCGCTGCTTGGCGGTGAGACAGCCGTACGGAGCGGTCCGGCGTATTCAGGCCATCGGCAGAGGAATCCGGTCAGCGCCTGCGATGGCTCTCGAGCCAGCCGAAGAGGATGGCTAGAATGACCATCAGGCGACAGGATGAAAAGCGTGCATGTTGCTGAACTCAAGAATCGTCTGAGCGCCTATCTTCGCGTGCCGCGGAGCGGCGAGGAGATTGTCATCCGGGACCGGAACCTACCCACCGCCAACCTGATGCCATTCTCTATCGGGAAGCAACCATTACCGCCTCTGAACGAGACGGCCCACTGGCGCGTCTCAGCCTGCTGAGGGACGGCTGGAGGGAAATCCTCCCCGGCGACGCTGTGCGAAATCTCGCCGCAACGCTCCTGGACGCCTATCCGCTTCGGGCCGCGGACAGCTTGCAACTGGCGGCGGCGTTGGTCTGGCGCTGCCAACGTCCACAGGGAAGGGTATTTCTCCGCGGCGATCAGCGTTTGAGCGCTTTGGCGAACGCAGCGGGTTTTACCGTCGCAGCGCTCTCCAGGCCCAACGGATAAGGTTCCGGGCAAGCTGGACCGATAGGGATGTGCTGCCTGCAGGAAAACCCCGCTTGGCGCAATCCCGTCTTCCTTCTCACTTCGCGGCGCACGCGCCTCGGTAGGTTCCTTCAGACCGCATGACGCCGCTCGCGGTCATGGGGCTCCCGCCGGGGTAGGAGGTGGTAGTCGTCGTACTGCCCGTAGCGGTAAAAGAGTTCCCGCCATTGGAGAAGATCTCTGTCACACTGGACTGCATCTTCCACGCCACCGGACCGCTGCTGCCGTTGCAGGCGAGCTGGACATGCACGCCGCTGGGCACAGAGGTGATATCCGGAGGCTGGCACTGCATCGCGGCGTTCTTCTGCTTCCAGAAGTCGGAGGCGTCTTCCGCGCAGACGCTCTGCTGGGAAGAGACGGACCGTCCGTCCACGGTCACGGTGGAGTTCACCTTCCACTCGCCGGCCTTGAACGCGGCAGCGCCGCTCTGTCCAAACGCCGCTGAACCACCTAGCAGCGCAAGAACGCAGGAAAGGGTAGAGAGACTTCTAAAGTTCGGCATATCTCGAAAACCCTAGCACACCGCCGCGTAGCCGAACCCCGCGGCCCAGCCAGCCCCCTCAGCCTCGCATCTCAGGTTCACTGGCGCCGTGCATGGCTCGGAGAAGCGCATGGCAGGGAAGCCATTGTGGCCGCTCCGCAGTCTTGCATCTGGCGGCGCATCTGGCGGCGGATCTGGCGGCGTGCAAGCCCGGCACGGGCGGCAGCACGCAGCAGGGAAGCGCCTTCGGCGGCTCCACGCAGTCTCGCAACGGAGATGAAACTGCGGTGTCGCAACCAACCGCAAGCGCTCCCGCGGTTTACGGAGCGTAATGGAACGATTTGTCCGGGTACGGCGGGTGCGGAGGAACGGGCCGCGGATCCGCTTTGATCTGCTGTTGCAGCAATTGAATCGCGGCCTGCAACTGCGCGTCCTGGCCCGTAAAGGTGGCGTGGAGAAGGTCGTCTACCTGGATGTCGGGATCCACGCCGTGGCCCTCGATCAGCCATTTGCCGTTCGCGGTATACACGCCCAGTTGCGCCGCGCTGGCAATGCCGTTATCCAGTTGGGTGTTGTTCATGGATAGCCAGATCTCACCGCCCCAGGTGCGCATGCCGATCACCTTGCCAAGCTGGAAGTGCTCGAAGCCCGCAGTAAAGGCCTCGCCGTCAGAGGCCGTCTGCTGGTTGCACAGCACCACAATGTGCCCGCGGAAGGCGTCCTGCATGTTCCACGTCGGGTTGCCGACGCGCGGTTGCCAGTAGAACCACGCTTTGCGCAGCAGCTCGCCTAGCAGCCAGGAGTCGATGTTGCCCCCGCGGTTGTCCCGCACGTCAAGGATCAGCCCCTGGCGGTTGAAGATGGGGAAGTAGTCGCGGGCCCACTGGTCGATATCATCGGGCCCCATGGCGCGTAGATGAACGTAGCCAATCGTACCGTGCGAGGCGCGATCCACCTCCAGGCACCGCGTGTACTCCCACTCGGCATAGCGCAGTTCGGCGTCCTGCTTTGCAGAGATGGGCGTGGCCAGAACCTGGTGGATCTCTCCCTTCGGTGGCTTCACCTGCAGCAGAACCTGGGTTCCCGCCTTGCCGCGCAGCAACTCGCGAACGTCAGCCACGCTCGGCGTCGGCCTGCCGTCAATGGAGGTGATCACCTCGCCCTCCTCTACCAGAGACTCCGGCCGCGCCAGCGGCGGAGCCTCTCTCGGCCGATCCGGATCGTGCAGCTAGATGTGCTCCACCACATAGCCGCCGGCGGTTTCATCGCGGCGCAGGCGCGCGCCCAGCGACGCCAGCTCCACATCATCGCCGGGCTTGCGCATCGCCGCCGGCCGCTGGCGGCGCACAAAGGGGTTGGGGTTGACCCAGCGCACGGCGGGAAGCTCGATGGCCCCAGCACGATGGAGCATCAGCAGCAGTCCCCGGCAGACCATGTGTAAGCGTCAGAGCAACCGCACCTGTTCAGGGGTGCTCGGCTGTGATGGACTGTACGTTTAGGCCAGCGTGAGGCTGTGTTGCGGCGATGGATTTCTGCCAGGCGGCGGGGGTGAGATCGGCGAGGCGCTGGATAGAAGTGTCGGCGAGTCCTGGAAGTACGGCGGCGAGGTAGTGGCGGATGGGGAGCCGGAGCCGGCGGCAGCTTTCGACGACCGAGAAGATGGCAGCGATCTTCGGTCCGGCCTGAGCGTTGCCGACGTGGATCCAGTTTTTTCTGCCAATCGATATGGGGCGCATGGAGTTCTCCGCGATGTTGTTGGATAGCTCCAACTCGGGATGATCGAGCAAGCGCGTCAGCTTTTGCCACAGTGCGAGCGTGTAGTGGGCAGCCTTGCCCGTGGCGCTGCTAGGCAAGGAACTCTTCTGCGCAGCAAGGGTGTGGGCACGCAACCGGTCGGGCAGCGGCGGAAGCTGCTGCTGGCGCAGGGCATGGCGCGCGGCGAGGTCCATCTGCTCCGCGCGAGCCCTTGCGTCGATGGCAAACAGCTCATCCATAAGAACAACCGCGCGCGTCGCCACGGCATCCTGCGGGTTGAGCTTCACCGCGTCCACAAAATTCCTGCGCGCGTGCGCCCAACAGGCAGCATGGACCATCTTCGGCTCCCCGACACGGTCGTAGGCAGCGTAACCGTCGGTCTGTAGGATGCCTTCATCGTCGCCCAGAAAACGCAGCGGTCCATCCCGCTCGCGGCCCATGCGGAAGTCGAAGACGGCGCTTCCGCTCGGAGATCCATACTGCCAGAGATAGGCCTGCTTGTTCTGTCTGCGACCATCGCGCATCTGCACATCCACCGGAGTTTCGTCCGCCTGGATATAGCCTCCGCCGAGCAATTCAGCGCGCATCGCTGCTACCACAGGGGTGAGCAACTCGCCGACGCGCATCACCCATCCATCCATGGTGGCGCGGCTGATGTCGATGCCGACATCCCGCTTGAGCATCGCACTCTGGCGATAAAGAGGGAGCGAATCTGCGTATTTATTCATCACCGTATCGATGATGACCTGATCGCTCACCAGGCTCTTGTCGATGATCCGCACGGGTGCCGGAGCGATGGCTACGCCCTGCTCTTCGCACCTCCTGCAGACGCGCTTCTCGCGCTTGGTCACCTCGACGAAGTACTCGGCCGGCTTCACGCTTAGCACTTCGCTGACCTCGTAGCCGATCACCGCGGTCTCGCCGCCGCAGTTG
>JAJYZE010000310.1 GCA_021800195.1 Acidobacteriota bacterium | reverse complement strand
GAGAGTGGGCCTGTGGCGCAGCTGGGAGCGCGCTTCCATGGCATGGAAGAGGTCATCGGTTCGATCCCGATCAGGTCCACCATAAAATCAACAACTTACGGCTTTCGCATCCATCCAACTTCACCCAAGGTTTCGCCCAAAGCTACTGAATTTTGGCCGCTTTCCTCGGCGAAGATCGCGTAGGGCATCGTTATGGTAGACGCTGCCCAGTTGCTCCAGCACGAAGCGGCACTCGCTGGGGAAGTTCGCCATAATCTCCACGAACTGCCTGCGTCCGTGCGCGAGACAGTTGGCCAGCAGGATCTTGACGCCTTCCGGATACGCCGAGGTGTTTGACGACGAGGCGTCGCACATCTGCACCGGCGCGGGCAACTCGGCCGCGCGCCGCTGGAGCACATCGGCGATATCTTGCCGGCGTGCTGACGACCGGTGAAAAAGAGCGCAATGCGGCGGCCTTCTTCACCCACGGAACCACGCTTTCCATCTGCGAAAGAAACTCTGCACCACGCGTCACCTTCGCCTACTTCTCACATCCTGCCGCCATCGCCAACTTCTGCTGCTCTTCCATCCCCGCTCACCTCGATGATTGCAAACTAGAGCAATCGGACGGTGGAAACGTAAGAACTTAATCAATCAGAGTCGCCCAAGGAAAAGCCGGACATTGCACTTGCCAAGAACAGTCCCCGTTCTGGATTCTTTGGCAAAACTCTGATTTTCGTGGATAATAAAACACAGCCAGCGTGTGCCTGACCGACTGGCAAACCCGCAGCACAACTCAGGAACCGGGCAGCAGGGGCCCCGATTCACCCTGCGTCGCGGCGTGTCAGACAGAGGGAGCTGAAGGCTTCCGGACGGAAAGACAAGCTGCTTGCCAGCCGAGGTGGCTGGCCACACTGGAAAGGAACCACCATGCGCGAGATCATCACCTTGCAGTGTCCGGAGTGTAAGAACCGGAACTACTCGACGACCAAGAACAAAAAGACCACCACGGGACGGTTGGAGTTCTCCAAGTTTTGCAATACGTGCCGCAAGCATACGCCGCACAAGGAGACAAAGTAGCGGACCAAATCGAGTCCGCGGGTTCATCGGCCAGGCCCCTCATGGCGGCCGGTACGCCGGCCCGATGACCGGCGCCATACAGGGGAGTAAGCTCAACGGTTAAACTGTCGGTCTCCAAAACCGAACTTCTCGGTTCGAATCCGAGCTCCCCTGCCAGTCTTTCGCTCTGCCGCCAGATTTACGACCCGCAGAGCCGCCCGCTGCGGATCCAGATTGAGTCCAAAGCAGGTGTAACGCAAACCCAGAGCCGATCCAAGATCGCCCCACAGCCGTTCCGGCGCGGAACCGGCCTTGATCGATAGAGGATCTTCCTCGGGATCAGTCTCAATCGAGCGCAGGATTCCGGTTCGCTTCACTCGCCTCATCCGCTACTGGGATCCGGCGCGTCAGGAGCAACCGGGCGGGAAGCACTCAAGAGAAAGTAGCAGTTTCAGGAGTACATCCATGGCGAAGGCCGCCTTAATTGAAACCACGGAACAGAGCGCCATGCAGCGATTGTCTGCAGGGCCGCAGCGCCTCCGGCAGTTCCTGCACGATACGCGGCAGGAGATGACCAAGGTCCATACGCCGTCCCGGGCTGAGGTGCAGGCAACCACGATTGTGGTCATCATCGCGGTGTTTCTCTTTGCCGCATACTTTGAGTTGGTGGACCTCACCGTCGGCAAGGGCGTGGATCAGGTCATTCTGTATCTGACGAAGCACTGAAGGGAAGCCGGGCGATGACCGATCCACGGCGGAAGCGCCGCTTGTGATCCTCTTCGGCCGCAGAAAAGTGATTGGTGTTTGAAGGAATGTGCAACCATGGCAGATAAGTTGAGAGACGACGAACAGCAGACCGTCCCGGTTGGGGCCGGAGACGCGCTGGAGAGCGATGTGGCTGCGGATTCCGAGGCAGCAGTTGCCGGTGAACTGGTGGGCGGATCCGCGGCTGGAGCGGAGACAGATTCGGCTGCGGTCGAGCCGCAACACCTGAAGTGGTACATCATCCACGCCTACTCTGGCTTTGAGCGCAAGGTGAAGGAGTCCCTGCTCAGCCGCGTGGCGGCCTATCACCTCCAGGACAAGGTGGGAAGAATCGAGATTCCCACTGAGCCCACCACCGAAATCCGCAACGGCAAGAAGTACACCATCGATCGTGTCTTCCTGCCTGGCTACGTCTTTGTCGAGCTGGCCCTGGACAACGACATGTGGCACGTGGTGAAGAACACGCCGCGGGTGACAGGGTTTCTGCAGACCGGCGACCAGCCCAACGCGCTCTCGGAAGAAGAGGTGAATGCGATGCTGAATCGCAGCGACGTCACCCGGGAGAAGCCCAAGCTCAAGCTCAAGTTCGCCAAGGGTGAACTGGTCCGCATTACCGATGGGCCCTTCAACAACTTCAACGGAGCCGTGGACGATGTCAATGAGGACAAGCAGACGCTGAAGGTGATGGTCTCCATCTTCGGCCGGCCGACGCCGACTGAGGTCGCCTTTGCCAATGTGGAGAAGGTTGAAGAGTAGAACCGGCGCTTCCAGCGCGGAGGATTGGAGCCTCTGCGCCGACCATGGAGCGCAGGCAGCAGAGATGGAACGGAGAGCTTGAAATTCAGGAGTCGCAGCCCGGCAGCTTCACCGGACCTTCTAACTCCTGTCGTCAGTAACGAGCGGTACCAAGCAGTAGAAAATTCCTGCGCGGCCCGGTCTGGTCTTCCAGCGCGCCCGCAACAGATAAAGAAGGACAACGAAGATGGCTCCAAAGAAGGTTCAGGGATACGTTAAGCTCCAGATCATCGCCGGCAAGGCAACGCCGGCACCCCCGGTGGGACCCGCGCTCGGTCAGGCGCAGGTTAACATCATGGAGTTCTGCAAGCAGTTCAACGACCGCACCAAGGATCCGGCGATGGCCGGCCTCACCATTCCGGTGGTCATTACGGTCTATGCGGACCGGACGTTTACTTTCATCACCAAGACGCCGCCGGCTCCGGTGTTGCTGCTCAAGGCCGCCGGGGTTGCCAAGGGCTCCGGCACGCCCAACAAGGATAAGGTGGGCAAGGTGACCGAGAAGCAGATCCTGGAGATCGCCAAACAGAAGATGCCGGACATGAACGCAGCCTCCGTGGAAGCGGCGGCCAAGACCATTCGCGGCACGGCAAGATCCATGGGGCTTGAGGTCGTCGCATAGGGCCGCTTTCGAACGCCAAGCAGGACAAAGGCGCAGAACAGAGATGGAGGACCTCGACCTCCGTCTCTGTTCTGCGCCGTTGGTTCTTTGCGGTCCAGGATGCTGGGTTCAAGTACTGAGTGCAACGTTGTTCACTGTCAAAGCAGTTTCAGTGTAGGTGTACCCGATGCCTCGACTTCTATGGGCGTTTTCCCCAATGAAAACGCCACCGTAAGCCCTCTTCGGGACGCCCATCAACACTGAAAATGCTATAGCTAACCACAGATCGAGCAAGTCGCAGGAGCCTTTGCGGAGGCAAAGTTCAGCTAAGATTTTCCAGCCGAGGGACTCTCCGGGTCGCGCGCTGAGCATCTCTGTGACGCTGTCCAGATCATCTGCCGGTGAGGCGCAGTTCGCCCTGCCTGCGCTCTCCGCTGGGGCATACTGCCAGCAGCGGACACTGCCCGCAGCTTGGATCCTCGAAGCGACAGAGCGTTTGGGCATGAATCTGCACTAATCGGTGATGCTCCTCCAGCCTGGTCGCGTCCCAGGTCTCCGGAACCAGGCGCATCAGCCGCTCTTCGGTGGTGGCCGCGTCGGCACGGGGCGTCAGGCACAGGCGCTGGGCGACGCGCAGATGGCCGGCGTCGATCGGCAAAGCGCGGCGGCGAAGCGTGGAAAAACAAACTACCTCGGCGGAGATCTGCCGCCCCACTCCTTCAAACTGTTCCAGCCAGGCCCGGATCTTCTCCGTGCGGTAGCGCGCCAGGAACTCCAGGGTCAGCGCGCCAACGCGG
>JAJYZE010000309.1 GCA_021800195.1 Acidobacteriota bacterium | reverse complement strand
TCGAGCGGCAGAACGGGCTTGGCCGGCTTGACTTTGGCCTCCGGGTTGAGCAGTCCCTGGACGTAGTTCTCCGTAGCGCGCACGGAGAGATGCAGAGCGAGGATCTTCTGGGCGGCGGCCAGGATGGCCTCCGGCGACTCGAGGGCGAGCAGCGCGCGGGCATGGCCGAAGCTGAGCGAGCCGGACTCGACCTGAGCCTGGACCTGATCAGGTAACTTCAACAATCGAAGGAAGTTAGAGACGCTCGCGCGATCCTTGCCGGTGCGCTCGGCCATCTGCTCCTGGGTCATGTGAAAGTCGCGGCTGAGGCGCAGGTAAGCATGCGCCTGCTCGATGGGGTTGAGATCCGTTCGCTGCAGGTTCTCGACGATGGTCATCTCCATCGCCTGGAGATTCGAGACCTCGCGCACAATGGCGGGAATGGTCTCCTTGCCGGCTTTTTTGCTGGCCAGCAGGCGGCGTTCGCCGGTGATGAGGGTGTAGCGCCCGTCCTGGCGATGGTTGACACCGTGACGCACGACAATGGGTTGCACAACCCCGGAGGCGAGGATGGAGGTAGCCAGTTCGGCGAGTTTTTCTTCGTCGAAGTGAGTGCGGGTCTGGAACGGGTTGCGATCAATGAGGTAAAGGGGAATTTCGAGCGGCTTTCCGGCGGGATCTGCGGCGGGATAGCCTGGGGCGACGGAGGACGAAGGGGCTGGACGGGAGGGTAGAAGAGACTCCAGGCCTTTGCCCAGAGCGCGAGGACGGCTGGGAGCCTGGGTGGATGGCTGCGAGGAGACGCCTTTGGTGGGTGTGGGCATGGGGTTTCCTGTCTTTCGGGGCGTGTCAGCGGGTACTTTGCGTTCCGGGATCTTTCAGGGATTGGGCTGGGCGGCGGTTCTGGATGCAGCTGGGATTTTGCTCTTTTTATCTCCGGAAGGGCCAAATGCCACGCTTGGACTCGCCGATGCCCTCGAGCACGGAGAGGTTGGGCTTGGGCAGTGGCTTTGTGGAGGCAGGGAAGCCGTTGCGGACGAGCAGTTCGCGGGCGAGCTGGAAGTAGGCTTCCGCGCCACGGGAGCGGGGATCGTAGAGGGCGACTGGCTTCCCGTGGCTGGGAGCTTCGGCGAGACGGATGTTGCGGGGGATGGTGGTGTCGAAGAGCTTCTGGTCAAAGAAGGTCTTCAAGTTCTCCCGGACCTGCTGGGAGAGGTTGGTGCGGTCATCAAACATGGTGAGGAGGACACCCTCGATGGCCAGGCTGGGGTTAAAGCCGGCCGCGACGCGGTCCAGGGTGGCCATCAGCTCGGAGATGCCCTCCAGGGCGAAGTACTCGGCCTGCATGGGAACCAGAAGGGTGTCTGCGGCGACGAGGGAGTTCAGGGTGAGGAGATCCAGGGCGGGCGGGCAGTCGAGGAAGATGAACGGATAGTCGCTGCGGACGGTTTCCAGGGCCTCGCGGAGGCGGTGCTCGCGATGCTCCACGCCGACCAGCTCCACGTTGGCGCCGATCATATTTTTGGTCCCGGGAATCAGGGAAAGGTTGGCAATCTCGGTAGAAAGGATGACCTCGGGGGCGGTCATGTCACCGAGAAGAAGATGATAGATGGAGGGTCGGTGGTCATCGCGGGAGAAGCCCAGGCCGCCGGTGGTGTTGGCCTGGGGATCGACGTCGAGCAGAAGGGTGGGGATGCCCTCGAGGGCGACGGCCGCGGCCAGGTTGATGGCGGTGGTGGTCTTGCCCACGCCACCCTTCTGGTTAACGATGGCGATGACCTTGTTGGTGAGCCGGCCGTTGGCGAGTTGCGTGGCGGGGGTGGGGTCGGAGGGTGTGGGGTCGGTCGGCATGGAGTCCAGAGGCGTGATTTGGGGGGCAGGATCTTTCCTGTGATGACGGAACGAACTCAGCCTAGCAGAGTCCCGGGGGATATGTTCCACGTGGAACAAGGAGAAGGGCGTGTTTCACGTGGAACGGCGGAGGAAATGCTGTGCATCGACGAGCAAAGCCGGGTTGGTGAAGCCGGCACGGAGGTTTGAGGATGTGGCGGAGGTTGGAAGGCGAGGTTGCGGGCGGTGACGAAGCGGGTCATGGAGTCGGGAAGGGTCATGGAGACGAGAAGGGTCATGGAGACGGGAAGGGCTGCGTTCATGCCTGTGGCTGGATCCATTCCAGAGTGAGCCAGCCGGGAGCGTCCTCGGGAAGAGGGATGGTTTCCCGGGCGAACGGAGGTTGCGTGGTAAAGCTCAACAGCCAGCCTCCTGGCAGGACGCGCCGCCGCGCCTCCTGAAGGGCCGTCTCCATCTTGTCCACGGCGCGCAGGGTGACGGCGTCGAATTGGCGGAGGCGACCGGCTACGGGAGGAAGATCCTCGACCCTGCCGGCCCAGGCCTCGGTCTCCAGCCCGAGGGTGCGAATAGCTTCGCGCAGGAAGGCGGCCTTCTTGCCTTGGGACTCGGCGAGGGTGACGCGCCAGCCGGGATGCAGAAGCTGGATGGGAAGGCCGGGGAAACCGGCTCCGGAGCCAAAGTCCAGGACGGATGGAGATGGATGAGGGGTGAGAGCCGAAGGAGGATTGGGGGCGCGCCCTGCCGCCGCCAGCCTGGTTTGAAGTTGGAGCCCTGCAAACAGGCTCTCGCCGAAATGCCGGCGCACAATCTCTTCCGGAGTGCGGATGGCGGTGAGGTTGGTGCGCGCGTTCCAACGCAGCAGGAGATCCAGGTAGACCGAAAGCCTGGTGAAGAGCTCTAGAGGGGGGGCAGAGGCGCCAAGGTAGGGTTTTAAAAGAAAGGCGATGCGGTCGGCAGAGGGGAGTTCGTTGGAGGCTGGGCGTGGCGGACTGGGCATGAGACAGGCTAACGAGGGTTGGCTGGCGCGGTTGGGTCGACGGTGGCGTGGCGGCTCTGGGCACAGGATCCCGCCTCGTCCGCCAGGCGCTGGAAGAGGGCGCGGCTGGCGGCACTGATCGAGTAACTTCGTTCAGGATGCCACTGCACGCCCAGAAGGAAGCGCTGGGGCTGACGGCCCTCGGCGGAGTGTTCCACGTGGAACGCGGGATGGTCCGAGTCCAGCTCCAGAGCCTCAATCACGCCATCTTCCGGGCTCCTCGCCACGATCCGCAGTCGGTTGCCCGGAGCGGCCACGGCCTGATGATGGCTTGAGTTTACTGGAAGGCGAAGGTAGCCGTCCGTCAGCGGGGCCTCTTCCGGGCTGAGCAGCGAGGCCAGCAGGCTGCCGGCTGCCACCTGCGCCGTATGCGCTACGGCGACTTTGCCGCCCGCAGCGTGGTTGACCGGCAGAGGCAGCAGGTCCTGCACCAGCGTCCCCCCGCTCCATACATTGAGAGATTGGATTCCGTAGCAGATGGCCAGCACGGGCTTTCCCTGCCGCTCCGCATGGTCCAGCAACAGGTAATCCACTGCCTCCCGTGCCGGGTCTGCGGCAGCACAGGCCGGTTCGCGTTCGGCTCCGTAGCGGGCTGGGTCCACGTCGGCCGGACTCCCCGGCAACAGGACTCCGTCGCAGCCGGCCGCAAGACGCCGCAACTCCTCCATGGGCGCTTGCAGCGGGATCTCCACGGGCTCCGCTCCGGCCTGGCCGACCGCTGCCGCATAGCTGGGCCAGGAGCGCTGGTTGTAGGCCGGATCCTTCGTGGTCGGAACTGGAATCGCAATGCGAGGCTTCATAATTTTGTGATGCCGGCAGAGGCGGCGCCGGGCTCTGCACTAAGAGCCTAGCAAGTTTTGTGGATGGCCGCCATGAAGAGGGGCAAGCCAACATCTGGAAAAGCCCGGGATGCGGGACACCCAATGCGTCTCCATCGACCGAAAACTGAAGCAGCCAGAACAATCGATTGAGCAAGACTGTAAACGCAAGGTTAGAGGTCACTCCATCTCCCCCACATCGCAACGCCATCGGCCCCACATCGCAAACTGCGCGAGATCCGGGCGATGGCGACGGCAGGCGCGCCGCCGATCAGTGCAGGTGCTGGTTCAGCAACTGTTCAAACGCCGGAT
>JAJYZE010000308.1 GCA_021800195.1 Acidobacteriota bacterium | reverse complement strand
TCGAAGAAGGGTGTTTCAACCTCTGCGCCTGATACTCCCGCAGGTCCTAGAGGTTGATAATCGCACTGCGGATCCTTGCTGTGGATGGCAGCCATTTCAGTGAGTCAGGATGCTGCGCAAACCACCAGGGAATGATTGTGGAGCAAGCAGATCCACTCGTTCGAAAAGGTGCCGACATGGGCTGCAGGGTGCTGTTTCGCATCCGAGACGCCTTATGAAGGTGGGGTATTTCCAGATGCGGCGTGGTTCGGCTTGATAGCGAACTGTTGTGAGGAAGGAATACAATCTCTGTTGGCGTAATAGGAGCCGGTTGCTGTGACGGCTGCGGGAGTGAAACGCGAACTTTCCTGCCTTCCCGACCATCCGCAGAACTCTATTGGCGCAACAAGATGGAAGGATTTATCAATGGCTACCACCAATCTCGAAGCTGAGAGTCTGTCCGCAGCGGACTCGATTGTTCACCCCAAAAAATTGGTGAACGATTTCACCATCCAGGTCGCAACGGTAAACGGATCCGGATCGCAATCGGCCAACAACATCCTGCTCCGAAGCATCTTTCGCATGGGGGTTCCGGTCTCCGGCAAGAACCTGTTTCCATCCAACATTGCGGGACTGCCCACATGGTATCTGATCCGCGCCAACCGTGATGGCTGGGTGGCGCGCAAAGGGCATGTGGATCTGTTGATTGCGTTGAATCCGGAGACCGTGCTGGACGATATTCGCAAACTGCCGGCGGGTGGGGCCGCCATCTATGACGAGAGCTTCTCGATCGGAGATCGCCGCGCCGATGTGGTTTACTACCCGGTTCCCTTTGATCAACTGGCGGCAGCTACCGGTGCGGAGATGAAGGTTCGCAAGCTGATCAAGAACATGGTCTATGTGGGGGTGGCGGCGCAGCTCTTGGCGATCGACATGAAGGGCTTGGAAGGCATTGTGCGACAGCAGTTTGCCCGCAAGGCTGCGGTGGCGGACCTGAACTGGAAAGCGGTTCAGCTAGGTTTTGATTATGCCTCCAGCGCGCTGACCAAGCAGGACGGGCTTACGGTTGAGCCGATGAACGCGACCCAGGGAAAGATCATCGTGGATGGAAATGCGGCCTGCGCCATGGGCACCATGTTCGCCGGAGTGACGGTGGTGAGCTGGTATCCGATCACACCCTCAACCAGCGTAGTGGAAGATCTGATCAAGTACATGAAGAAGTATCGGGTAGAGAAGGACGGCAAGGCCACCTTCGCCATTGTGCAGGCCGAGGATGAACTGGCCGCGATGGGGATGGTGCTGGGTGCGGGATGGGGTGGAGCTCGCGCCATGACAGCGACCTCCGGACCCGGCATCTCGCTGATGGCGGAGTTCGCCGGGCTGGGCTACTTTGCCGAGATTCCAGGCGTCATCCTGGATGTGCAGCGAACGGGCCCTTCCACAGGTCTGCCTACCCGCACGCAACAGGGCGATATCGCCTTTGTCTCCGGGCTATCGCACGGGGATACCAAGCACGTGATGCTGCTTC
The DNA here is from genome assembly GCA_021800195.1 of Acidobacteriota bacterium. Taxonomy (GTDB): domain Bacteria; phylum Acidobacteriota; class Terriglobia; order Terriglobales; family Acidobacteriaceae; genus Granulicella. Next base: position 2,523 of record JAJYZE010000308.1, on the reverse strand, counting down.
CAGGCTCGGTGAAGGAGTGCTTCGAGCTAGCCGTGGAGGCATTTGACGTCGCCGAGATGCTGCAGACTCCCGTCTTCATCCTGAGCGATCTGGATTTAGGGATGAACAACTGGATGTCCGAACCGTTCGAGTATCCAGAGAAGCCGATCAATCGAGGAAAGGTCCTGAACGCGAATCGACTGGAAGACCTGGGCGAGTTCGCTCGCTACCAGGACGTGGATGGCGACGGAATTCCTTACCGGACGCTACCTGGGACTAACCACCCGAAGGCAGCCTACTTCACGCGCGGCACGGGCAAGAATGAGAGGGCTCAGTACTCGGAGAGGCCGGAAGACTATGCGCAGAACATGCAGCGCCTGGCGCGCAAGTTTGAAACCGCAAAGACTCTGGTTCCCAAGCCCGTACTGAAGGGGACGGGCAAGGAGAAGATCGGCATCATCGCCTTTGGGAGCAGCGATCCCGCAGTGCTGGAGAGCCGGGACCAGTTGCAGCGTGAAGCGAGAATCCACACCGACTATCTGCGCCTTCGGGCCTATCCGTTTACCCAGGAGGTCAATGATTTTGTGGCTTGCCACGAGACCATCTTTGTGGTGGAACAGAACCGCGACGGTCAGATGCGAAACCTTTTGAAGACCGACCTGGACGCATCCGAGGCGGTCAAGCTGCATTCGATCACCTACTTTGCCGGCTTGCCGATCGAGGCGAGGGTGATTAGCGAGGCCATCACCAAATTTGAAGGAGCAAGAAAGTAATCATGGCAACTTCACCCGTTCCATCCACGCCTGCTCGGACCAATCAGATCGGCCTTGAGATCCTTGATTATCGTGGCGGCAAGTCGACCCTATGTGCTGGTTGCGGTCATAATGCGATCTCCGAGCGTTTGATCGAAGCTTTTTACGAGATGGGCGTTCCGCCGGAAGATGTCATGAAGATGAGCGGCATCGGCTGTTCCTCCAAGTCGCCGGCGTACTTCATGTCTCGGTCTTTCAGTTTCAACTCCGTGCATGGACGCATGCCTGCGGTTGCGACCGGAGCTCTGCTGGCCAACAAGACCATGCGGTCCATCGGCATCAGCGGGGACGGGGATACCGTTTCCATTGGGCTCGGGCAGTTCATGCACCTGCTACGCCGCAATCTGCCCATCATTTACATTGTCGAAGACAATGGAGTGTACGGGCTCACCAAGGGACAGTTCTCCGCAACGGCCGATATTGGGTCCAAGCTGAAGACAGGTGTGGTCAATGACATGCCGCCGATCGATATCTGCGCGCTGGCGATCCAGGTAGGTGCTACTTTCGTAGGCCGGTCGTTCTCCGGGGACAAGAAGCAACTTTCCACCATGTTGAAGGCGGCCATTGCACACAAGGGAACTGTCCTGCTGGATATCATCTCGCCGTGTGTCACCTTCAACGATCATGAGGGCTCCACAAAGAGCTACAGGTACATGAAGGAACATGATGAGGCAGTGAACGAGGCCGGCTTCATCGCGCCCTTCGAGGATATAACTGTAGATTACGATCCCAATACCACTGTTGACGTGCAACTGCATGACGGCTCGCATTTGCGTCTACGGAAGATCCATGAAAATTATGCTCCGACGAGCAAGACGGGCGCGATCAGTATGCTGACTGAGGCGCACGATTCAGGCGAGGTGTTGACGGGGGTCTTTTATGTGAATCCGCACGGAATGGACTTTGTGACCCGGCTGAATCTGATTGACGAGCCGCTTTCGCTGGCTTCCGAGGCTCGGGTTCGTCCCGGTCCTGAGGTTCTGGCAGGGCTGATGCAAGAGCTCTCTTAGATCGCAGCAAAGCATAGCGCAGAGACGGGGCTTCAGCCGAAACCGGCCGGAGCCCTTTTATGTGGAGCCAAGATGGAAGTTGGGGCTTCTCCTTCTCTGCCGGTTGCTCTCCTGTTCGAACTCCTGGAATGGTGTAAACAAGTTGAGATGCTGGCCAGCCGTGCCCGAGGCGCAGGATCAGGGTTCAGAGTGGAAGCGAAGAGGTGAAAAATCGGACAAATTCACGCCAGGTGACTTTCCTTCGATCAGATCCGCCATCACGACGGCGGTTGCCGGAGCGAGCAGGATGCCGTTTCGATAGTGTCCGGTGGCGATGAAATGTCCCCTGTGAAGACCTGCTCCGAGCATTGGCAGCAGGTCCGGAGTTGCCGGCCGGAGCCCTGCCCAAGACTCCACCATGGGTGCCTCTTCCGCTGAGCCGAGCCAGGGGAGTAAGGCCGCCGCCAGCGCCCGCAGCCCATCCAGATCACGTCCGCACACGGTTGTATCAAAGCCGACCTCTTCCACGGTGGCGCCGATGACGGCGGTACCAGCCTGGGGGCCATGGGTTCGAGGAACGATATAGATCCGCTCGCTGCGGTGAACCTCCCGGAAAGAGTGCGGCGGCGAGATGCGAACTCGCAGCATCTGTCCCTTGCGAGGTGATACCGAAAGCGGTTTGCCTACGAGAGCGTTCGAGGTCTCAGCCGTCCAGGCTCCGGTAGCAAAGAGGATTGCTCCCG
>JAJYZE010000307.1 GCA_021800195.1 Acidobacteriota bacterium | reverse complement strand
TGAGGTGACGCCAGGGAACAATCCGCAGACGGTGTGGCATATGACGACGCCGGGGTCAGAGGGCTACAGAACGTTCCGGCTGCCGAGTCTGTATCCGGGAGTGCAGTGGTAGGGCGGTGAGCGGGTTCCAGGGCAGTTTAGGAAGATGCCCGTCCCTGTCGAGGTTCTCGCCAGGCCTATAGGGAGATGCTCGAAGAAACGATGCGATTTTAGGCCAGGCAGGAGATCTCTGAGACCGATGAATGAACTCCATTATGTAGGTTCCGAGCTGGAGTTGTTTGCTGCAGTGAAGAATTGGAAGTCCTATTGGTCGAGCCAGGTGAGGCCTTATGTTTCAGGGGACGTTTTGGAGGTGGGTGCGGGCATTGGATCGAATACGGCGTTGCTGAGCCCGGGAACGGCAGGGAGATGGCTTTGTCTGGAGCCCGATCCCAAACTTTGCGCCACACTTGGCGAACATTTGAGAGGGATGGGCGGCGCCCGTGAATATCAGGCGGTCTGTGGCACCTTGTTGTCAGTCGAACCAGGCGATACGTTTGACACGATTGTTTACATCGATGTTCTGGAGCATATTGAGGACGATGCGGCGGAGCTCTCCGGCGCATCGCAGAGGCTTCGGCCCGGCGGATGCCTGATTGTCCTTTCGCCGGCCCACCAGTGGCTGTATACGCCGTTCGATGCGGCCATTGGCCATTTTCGGCGGTACAACCGGAACTCGCTGCGGAAGATCTCTCCTCCTGGGTTGGCGATAGAGAGAATCTTCTATCTGGATGCAGTGGGTATCGCAGCGTCCTCGGTGAATCGGCTGTTTCTGCGGCAATCGATGCCGACGGCGGAGCAGTTGCAGATGTGGGATCGCTGGATGATTCCTGTTTCCAGGTTCGTGGACCCGATGTTGATGCAGAGGTTGGGGAAGTCAATTGTTGGCGTCTGGCGCAAGCCCCTGTAAGAGAGTCGGAAGCCGATGGCCGAACAAGAGCCGGCGATCGCGAATATAGGGCAGATAGTCCAGCCTGGGTAGCACGAGACGCTGCACCCTGCTGTTGAGCAACATCAGGATCGACGAGAGAGCGGTGAAGAGGACTTGCAAGATGATGATGCTGAGTCCAAAGGCGATGGTGGTTGTCCAGCCGGGGGTGGCGTGGCTGGGGGAGAAGATGCGTACGGCAAGAAGTCCGCTAACGAGCACCACGCTTGCTATGGTGAGAAGGACAGAGAGGGTGAGGAGCCTGACAAAGATGGTGTCAGCGTATACCGAGATCCCGCTGAGGCCATGGACGATGAGAGAGGTGAAGTTCATTTTGGACCTGCCGGCATAGCGGCGCCCGCGGTGAATGGGTACATAGTTGAGCGGAAGCCGAGAGCGCAGGATGGCCGCGGGCAGGTTGTTCCATAGGTCAGAGATCATAACCAGGCGATCGACGTAGCTACGAGAGATCAGGCAGAAATTTCCGAAGCTGATGGCGTGGCCGGTAGCGAGCTTGAAGAACCCTTTGTAGAGCAGATAGAACAGTTTGAAGGAGGCCGTCTCCAGCCGCTTGGCTCGTTGAGCGACGACGCAGAAGTCTTTGCGGTCCGCTATGCCCTGGATGAGCGCCGCAATCGCGTGGGGAGGGTCCTCGCCGTCGGCATCCATGACGAGGACGGCGTCGAAGTCGTGATCCTGCGCGGCGGCGCAGAGTCCGATGGCGATGGCGCGCTGGTGACCGACGTTGACCGCCAGGGATACGACCTCAGCTCCGGCGATGTGTTTGAGCCCAGCCAACTCGCCGAGAACCAGTGCGACCGCCTCCTCGGAGCCGTCATCGATGGCGCTCACGAAGATCTGGAGCGGCAAAGAGGCGGCGACCTTGTCGAGTTCCCGCAGAAGCATTGCGAAGGAAGTCCAGTCGTTGTAGACGGGGGTGATCAAACGGAGCTGGTTCAAGATAATATCCTGACCGGTGAGATGTTTTTGCCACGGTGGTGCGCCTGTGTATAAGGATGGTAAGCGATGGCAGAGCGCCGGGGCTTTGGCCGAGCGTGGAGCGCAGAACTACAGCCGATGTGCGGTTTGACGGGGCCAGCGTCCGCGGCGGACGGCGGTGAGTGGCGTTTCAGGCAAGGGCGGGCATCCCATTGTGAAGGATTGGGGACAGTATAGCCGGTGGCCGTGGTCTGGTACTCTGAGGCAATCCTCGCCGCCGAAGTCGCGCTCCTGCATTTGGAATGTGGAAAAGACGCAGTCGAGGATCCCGTTCGGAGGAGCGTTGCAAGTGGCCCGCAGATTTCGTCTTCCAGCCCTGTTTCGCGCCGCGACGCTGCTCGCCTGGACGCCGTATTGGCTGCGGAGTTGGTTTAGAGATGCAGCACACAACGTCGTGATTGTCTCTGTCGGCTGTTTGCCTGGCCTGGCTGCCATAATCTCTGGCTCTGCGCGGGGAGCGCCGCCGGCCCTACTCGCTAGGCCCACCCGCGGCTCCACGCGGTGGGCGAGGAGGCGGGTGAGGCGACCCGCCGATCCGCACGCGGGTGGCCTGCCAGTGTTTGCTGATTTTTGGGCCGGGGGGCGAGGGTTGGCCGCTGTGGCGACCGTCTACGCCGTGCTGCTGGCCATTGTGAGTTGGAAGCATACGTTCTGGCGCGACGAGGCTCAGGCTTGGCTGATCGCACGCTCCAGCACCAGTCTGGCCTCCGTTGTCCATAATGTTCGTTACGAAGGACACCCTCCGCTTTGGCACTTTTTGCTCTACCTAATCTCCCGATTTACCTGGAATCCGGAGTGGATGAAGGTTCCCAACTATTTGTTCTCGGTGGGCGCGGCGGTGCTGATCCTCTCCGCGACGAAGGTTCCTGCATGGGTCCGCATCGGTTTCGTCTTCTCCTACTTCATGCTCTTTGAATATGCCGTGGTGGACCGGAACTACATGATCGGCGTGATGTTCCTGTTGGCCGCCCTCACGCTGTGCAAGGAAGATACCTCCGGGCTAAAGACCTCCGTCGCTTTATCTCTGGCCGCGCTCACGTCGCTCCCTGCGCTTGTCATTGCGGTCTGCCTGTACCCTGTCCATCTGGTGAGTCGGGCGGACGTCCCGGCGCCCCACAGGCCCGGACGAAGTCCGCTCGCCTCTGGCATCCGAAGAGCCGTGGCCCCGGCGATCTTTTCCGGGTCTGTTCTTGCCGCTCTTGCCGTCATTCGTCCGCCGAGGGATGCCGCCACGCTGCCTACAAAGGGCCAATGGATCCTGCTGCAACATCTCCTCCGGTTCAGCGACATTACCCAGGCGTATCTTCCGATCCCGGGCAAGCTGGCATTTTGGAACTCGTCGCTTTTCTTTGACATGGGCCGCTGGTTGAGCCCGGCCATTGGCCTGGCTCTTGCTGTTCCCCTCTGCTTCTGGTTTCGCCGGAGGGCAACGCGGTACTTCTTTCTCGTCGCCTCCGGCCTGCTGGTGGCTGAGATGGCCGTTGCCAACGTCTTCCAGATGCGTCATGTCGGGTGGCTGTTTGTCGTGTTCTTGCTTGCGACGATCCTGGAGCACGAGGCCGATCCGTCCCGCGCGATCACAGATAGCCCACATGCCTGGCCGTGGCGCTCCGTCCTGCTGGGGGTGATTTTGGCTGTCCAGGTGGCGACGGGGCTGTTTGCTTCCGCGCTAAGCCTACGCTTTCCCTTCTCCACCAGCAAGGAGGTAGCGACGTTTCTGCGTGAACACCACCTCGATCACTCCCCTTTCGTATTTTTCCCCGACGTGATCGGCGGCGCTGTGCTGGCGTACATGCAGCGCCGGAACGCTTACTCCGTGGAGCGCGGCGGCCTTGTTTCCTTCATGGTTTGGGACAAGGTAGAGGCCCGGCCCCGTCACCTTCCCAGCAAGGCTGAGATCGCCGCTGCGGCAGAGAACGGACGCGCTCCGGTGTTGATTACATCGGATCCGCTGCCGGAGACGGAGACCTCAGCCCTGGGGGTCAGGTGTATCGCCTCTTTCGGCGGCGGGTTGGGCGGTGACGGTCAATACTACGTTTACAGGTAGGCCCTTATGCCGCCGTCAATCCTGCCGGAGCGG
>JAJYZE010000306.1 GCA_021800195.1 Acidobacteriota bacterium | reverse complement strand
GAGGCTGAATCAGCCGCTGCTGCTGTGAGTGAGACATCCAACGGGGCGAGTGACGCCATCGTAGAGTGCGTTCCGAACTTCTCCGAGGGGGCCGATCGGGCCAAGGTCACGGAGATCATGCGCGCCATGCGTGTCCCTGGAGTCCGTCTTTTGGACTACTCCCTGGATGCGGATCATAATCGCTCCGTGGTGACCATCGCCGGCACCCCGGAGGCGGTGGTGGAAGCGGCTGTGCGCGGTGCGGGCAAGGCAGCGCAGCTGATCGATCTGACGCGCCAGAGCGGGGTCCATCCCAGAATCGGCGCGGCTGATGTCATCCCGTTTGTCCCAGTGAGCGGAATCTCTCTGGTACAGTGCGCTGTACTTGCCCGGCATGCAGGGCTGGCAATCTGGCGGAGGTTCGGCGTTCCTGTGTACTTCTATGAGGCAGCCGCTTCCAGACCAGATCGGGTCAACCTGGAGGATGTGCGGAGGGGACAGTTCGAGGGTCTGAGGAAAGATGTTCTGAAGGATACGCGTCGGCAGCCCGATGTGGGTGGTCCAGAGCTTCATCCAAGCGCTGGGGCCAGCGCCGTTGGAGCGCGTAAGTTCCTTATTGCCTATAATCTATACTTGGCCGCAGAGGGAACGGCGGAGGCCGTCAGCCGCGCGAGAGCCATTGCCAAGGAGATTCGCGCCTCAGGCGGCGGGCTGTTTGGCGTCAAAGCAATGGGGGTTCTGGCAAATGGCCGAGCTCAGGTCAGCATGAATATTACGGATTTCCAGAGAACACCCATGACGCGGTTGCATGGCGCCGTTCAGGAGATAGCCGCGCGTCACGGGGCCGAGATCGCCGAAGGAGAGGTGATTGGGCTGATTCCGGAACTAGCCTATGAGCCGAATGCGGATTGGGTGCGTCAAATAAAGCAGTTCGATGCGGAGGAGAAGGTGTTGGAGCGTCGCTTGCGCAGGCCGCTGGACTGGCCGTGAAATCTGGCTGCGGTTCCAGAATCTCGGTCCTCGGTCTCCACCTCCAGGTTGTAAAGCCTGGACAGAGGAGCTCCGGAACGTCCAAGCGCGTCAGATGAATTCTGATTCATGCGGCAGAATCAAAAGAGAATGGAATCGGCAATTCGATGATCAACTTACCAGGGAGTTCAGACGTGAAGAACCTAAACAGATGGCAGGCTGCGGCGACCGTGACGGTCTCCATGGCGTTAGCGGTGGTGATGGCATTTGATCCGGCGGCGATGCAAGCAGCGCAGTTGAACACTGATGCTCGTGCCTCGATTCCCGAGAACATCCAACAAATTATCGTTGTCGACTACCGCGCCATGCAGAACTCCCCTGCGGCGATGCAGCTCAAGAATAAGGTTCTTCCGCCAGAGTTGAAGAGTCTGGAGCAAACCCTGAAGAACTCCGGGTTGCAGGTGGACCAGGACGCCGACACACTGGCCTTTGCCGCATTTCGGATATCGGACTCTTCCGGTTCGAGTGACGCATCGAGCGATGCCGACTCAAGAATCCTGGGCGTGGCTCAGGGCCAGTTTGACACCCAGGCCATTATGGCGCAGTTCGCGAAGAGGAAGACCAAGCCTATCATGGTCCGCAACAACGCCATCTACCCTATGGGCTCTGGCGGCATGAGCGTCTCGTTTCTGAATGAAACGACCATGGTCTTCGGATCTCGAGACGCGGTGGAGGCTGCACTGGACGCGCGCGATGGCCTGCAACCGAACTTTCTGCAGAATAGCCAGATGATGAATGAGATGACGGCAATCGACTCCGAGGCCGTGTGGAGCATCCTGGACCAAAAAGGCACCCAGACCATGATGAAGGGCGTGCTGGGAGAGGCATCCGGCCTGGAGGATTTCGATACCGTGAAGAACCAGATGAAGGACGCCAACTACACGATGGACTTCAGCAATGGCGTCCGATTCAATTTGACCGTGGACATGGGCAGCACGATGACGGCGGCCACAGCCGCCACCATTTTGAAGGGTGTGGCTTTGATGAAAGAAACTTCGGGATCTTCCCAGGAAAAAGACGCCCTGAACAACACAACGATTGATTCCGCCGGTGGAGTTTTGACTGTCTCCTACGCTTCCTCCGATAGCCAGTTTGCCGGGCTTTTGCAGTCTCCGCTCTTCCAGCAAGTCGTGAAGTAGCCGCCTGGATTGGAGTGATCTTTCTGTAGCTGCTTTACGGCACAGCGAGCAGAGTTGGCAATCGGCTGCTTGTCCGGCAAAAAAGGCTGTCGGCCTATGGCCTGGAAGATGCCTTGCCGAAAGAAAGAAGAAATCAGCATCCTGGAAGCCGGATCGAGAGATTGGCTCTCCGGTAGGGGAAGACTTCCCCAAGGATCTGTCCCGGCGATCAAAGAGCAAAGCTTGGGCCCGACCTCCTGCTTCCAGATCTAGCCAACCGTTGCCGTCACTTTGTCTTGATGTCAGGAAGCTTGCCGGTGGCGCGGCAACGTTCCATCACCGCTGCGCGCAGCCGGTCGGCAAGTTCCTGCGGGAACTCGTAGGCGGCAGCTCCACGATAAACGTCGATGGTCTTTCGAGTGGTATCCACCACCACCTCACAGTGATGGCATGTTCCCAGATGTGCTTTCACCTCGGCCAGAAGAGAGGGATCGATCTGCCCATCAAAGTAGTCGGTGAGTTTGGAGAGAAATTCCGTGCAGTTCACTCTGATGCCTCATTTCGCCGAAAGTACCGGCTGAGACGTTCACGCAACTGCAGGCGCGCACGCAGCAACCTGGATTTGACAGCCGGTACGCTCAGCCCGAGCGCCGCGGCTGTCTCTTCCGTAGACAAATTTTCGATGTCACGGAGGGTGAAAACGGTTCGAAAACCTGGGGGAAGCCCAGCGATGGTCCTGCGCAGGATCTCAGCGAGCTGGGCTTGGGAGTAGTTTTGCTCCGGATTGGGCCGCCACTCGGCAAAATCGCGGGGGATGGAGCCCCCATCGGTCTCGACGTCCTGATCGATGGAGACGGTCTTGGATGATCTGCGTTTGCGGAGCCGCATCAGGCTCTCATTGACCGCGATGCGCACCAGCCAGGTGGAGAACTTGGAGTTGCCCTGGAATTGATTCAGTTTCTGGAAGGCTTTGAAGAAGACATCCTGCGTGATATCTTCGGCATCCTCTCGATTTTGGGTAATATGCAGAGCGGTACGGAAGATCTGGCGCTCATATTGCATGACGAGCTGCTCAAAGGCTCCTGAGTCGCCGGCCCTGGCCTGTTTGACCAGCATAAGGTCCGGGCTGACCTCTGGCTGCGGCACAGCGCCAGCGGCAGGGTCGATGGGGTGTTGCGGATCTTTGGCAACGGTGGTCGTCTGGAGCGCCATATGCCTCCAGTTTACAGGAGCAGAATGGCCGCCAACTTCCGCAAGCCGGTTCTTCTTCCAAGCCGGCTCTTCTAAACAGAAGGCACAGGGTGGCTCTCCTTTCCGCAACCAGTTATCTCCATTGGTTCGCCCCATCGGAGGGGTGTGCAAACCGCAGGGTTTGAACCGCCTTAAACTGGCCTTGATGGAACTTGGCATGAGCAAGTTGAGTCGGGGTTGGCTAGCGGTCTCTCTGTTGAGCGGGTGGATCACCTTGGCGGTTTTTACGGCACGGAGTGCGGCGGAAGGATCTGCGCTGGCCACCCAAGCGGCCAGCGCGGCGGACTCCGCATCTGGATTGCCCCAGAGCTCAACTGCTGATTCTTCTCAAAGTCCATCTTCCCACGCCTCGACCAGCGCGCCGGCCCTGCGCAGGCGGGGCATTCCCAGATCCACGAAAGGCAAGCCGGCAAGCAGAAAGAGACGCTCTTCCGCGGCTGTGTCCCATGCCGCGCGACGGCCCATCCACAACAGGCAAGGAAGCAGGCGCAGGGAGCATCTGCATCCGCCCCCGCCTACGCCAAAGAGCCGCAGGCTGCACCGCGCCTTTCTTGCCTCGGTCGAGCTGCGCCCCATGGCGCAGCAGTTGATGATGGATCCCACCCCCGCAGCGATCGCCGGCGTGGAGCACTATGCGGCCTCACACCGGGGAGAAGCGGCAGCCTCGGCCGAGCTGGC
>JAJYZE010000305.1 GCA_021800195.1 Acidobacteriota bacterium | reverse complement strand
GGAGTCTGCCGACGGGCGCAAATTGGAGATCTTGTCGGCAGTGAGCAAAAGCAACCTGGACCAGGACAAGGCTGCCTTCGTGGCGCTCATGCGGCACCTCAAGCAGTTCGATGGAGTCCAACATACGGTGATCCTCGTGCAGGTGGAAAATGAAGTCGGGATGATTGAAGTAGGACTGGTCTTTGCACCCGGCGGAGTCCAGCCACGCGATCAAAGCAAGGCGGCGAATCAGGCCTTTCAGCAGCCCGTTCCCTCGGCCCTCACCGATTATCTCAAGCAGCATCGGGCCACCCTGCAGCCCTGGCTCAAGCAGACCTGGGAGTCCCATGGCGCACGGACGGGCGCCAGTTGGACGGCAACCTTCGGTCCCGGGCCAGTCACCGACGACCTGTTCACCACCTGGACAGAGGCGCAGTACACCAACCAAGTCGCCGCCGCAGGGAAAAAAGTCTATCCACTTCCGATGTATGTGAATGCCGCGCTAGTTGGCCCCGGCAATCCTGTCGGCATGGTTCCCAACGGCGCTCCGCTGCCGCAGTTGTTTGATCTGTGGCGAGCCGCGATACAGTCCACAGGCGGGGCAATCAACTTCTTCTCTCCGGACATCTACTCTCCCAACTTCAATCACTGGGCGGATGCCTACGCGCAGCCTTGGAATCCGCTGTTCGTGCCAGAGAGTGGAGGTGCCAGCCCGGCAAACCTCGGTCTGAATGCGCTCTATGCCTTCGGCGAACACGATGCTATGGGGTATTCGGTCTACGCCCCGGAGTTTTTGCCCCCTGATCGACAGAAAGCGCTCGGCGACGCCTATGACGTCATCCGCCAGATCACGCCGTTGATTTTGCAGAAGCAGGGAACCGCACAGATGGTCGGAATTCGCACCCCGCTGAGCAGGAGCGGCAAGCCGGATCTTTCGCCGCAGACCTTTCAGCTTGGCGGTTACCAATTTACCGCGCAGTTCACCCGCCAGTCCTACACAGAGAGAGGCAAGCCGCTTCCCGGTGCCCACGGAGGCCTCGTCATCGCCATGGGGCCCAATCAGTTTCTGGTCGCGGGAACAGGAATGTCCCTTCAATTTTCCGGCACTAGGAAGCCCGGCGCGCAGGCGGGGATCGATTCCATCTGGGAAGGTCAGTTCGTGGATGGCAAGTGGACGCCTGGACGCGAGCTCAACGGTGATGACGACCACCAGGGACGTTGGCTTTCACTCCCATCCAATCAACTCGTCCTTCGCATGGTCAGGCTCTATACCTACCAGTGACTCCCCAGTGACTCCCTGGAGCCGGACATTCCCTCCTTGGTGCGGAAATTCGCAGCATGAACCCCTTAAAACTATGGTCTTCCCCATGGCTTTGCCGCCCGCGCCTTTACGTCCCCTCCGGCGTCCTCAAAGGCTGATGTGGCCTCTTCATCCACCCCCCGCTCGGTAGCCCGCCACGCTCCAGACCGCCCGCAACCCCGTCCCCGCAGCGCCGGCGAAAGGGACACTTCTCTTGCCCAATGTCGTGTGGCCAGTCATCCAACCAGAAGACGCTGCTGACTTCGACCAAACTTCCGAACAATAGCGTCACATTCGCTTACGGATGGTCGCGCATCCGTCACCGCCGCACTATCCCAAGTCGGGCAAGCGCCGTCATCCGGTGGGCTCAGCGTGATGCTGCGCATTTACTTTCTGTAGCGCTGGTTTGCGCTCGCCGACCCCGGCGGCGACGACGCGCTCTACGAGTCGCCCGTGCTACGCGGCTTCTGCGGCATCGATCTGGGGCGTGCGCCGGTGCCCGACGAGACGACCATTGTGAACTTTCGTCACCTGCTTGAATCCCACGATTTATGCGGGAAAATGCTGGAAGGGTCAGTCACTATCTGGCTTCGAAGGGGTTGCGCCTCGCGACCGGAACGATTGTGGATGCGACCATCATTGTCGCGCCGAGTTCGACGAAGAACGCCAAGTAAGGAGCGCGATCCAGCGATGCATCATACGAAGAAGGGCAATCAGTATTACTTCGGCTCCAAGGCGCATATCGGCGTGGATAGTAAGTCAGGGGTGGTGCATTCGGTAGGCACTTCGGGGGCCAGTGTACATGACAAGCACATGTTACCCGAGTTGCTGCATGGCAATGAGACAAGGTCTGGGGCGACGGCGGCTATCAGCGGCAGACGGAAGTGATCCGCGAGGCGACGCCTGCCGCGCAGGACCTGACCAATCACCGCGCGAAGACTCACACGGAAGAAGTGAACCAGGAAGTGAAGAAGAAGAAGAACCGCACCAAGTCGCGTGCGTGCGAAGATGGAATGGCCATTCCGAATTCTGAAGCGCATCTTCAAGTACACGAAGGTGCGCCATCGGGGATTGGTAAAACATCAGCACTGACATTTGGCAGTCTTCGCGCTGGTCAGTGTTTATCAGCATCGCCAGCCGTTGTTGAAGTCGTTGCCAGCGTTGGCCCCGCAGGAGGCGCAGTCTCTCTGCGGGCCGGAAATCGGTCCGCAGAGACGAGAACGAAGGCAGGTTGCAGAACATTCAGCCGAAACACTCGATACCACGGCGCGCGAACTCATCACAGAGAGCAGACTTTCTTCAGCTGCAAGAAAATCATGGCCTGATCAGAGGTTCCCTAATAGCTCCATTCCTTGTCGAGCACCGGATGGAGAATCTTTCGCACCTCCTCCACCAGGCTCCTGTCGTAGGGCCCCTCGCACTCTGCAACATTCCTTCGCACGGTCTCCGCGCTCGCAGAGCTGAACAGCGTGGTTGGTATCTCCGGATTTTGGCTGGAGAACTGCAACGCCAGACGGCTGATTGACGCACCCTGTGATTGACAGAAGACGGCAGCCCTCCGGAACAGACTCCGATCCTCCTCACTGGCTGGGTGCCAGGTGGCTGGTCCTCGATCCGTGAGCAGGCCGGAGGCGAACGGAGAACCGTTGATAACACCGATTCCCTTCTCTCTTGCGGCAGGCAGCAGATCGAGAAGCTGCGTATCGTTCAGGCAGTAATGATTGTGAACCAGAGCAGCATCAATCTCAAGCGCAGCAAAGATCCGTCTCCAGAGGTCCATCGGATAGAGGCCGAAGCTGACCGCCCCAATCCGACCCTCGCGTTTGAGTTCGCAAACTGTCTCATACCCTTCGCTCAATGCCCATTCTGTATACGCTCGGTTCTTATACTCGATGTCGTGAATATGGATGATGTCAAAATAATCCGTTCCCAACCGCCGAGCGCTCTCCTCCAGTGAAGACCGGATCCGGGATCGCGAATAGTCAAGTGTATCGTTACCGTAACTACCCGGCTCCGTATACTTGCCGACTTTGGTCGATAGGTAGTAAGCGTCTCGCGGAATTCCTTGCAAGGCCTTGCCCAAAATCGTTTCGGATAGAGTACCGCCGTAGGCTGGCGCAACATCAAAGTAGTTGATGCCACAGTCAAGAGCCTGATGCACGGCGGCTATCGCATCGGATTCATCCACAGGATGAAAGACGCCACCCAGAGCCGATGCTCCGAAGCTGAGTCTGGAAACGTTCAGACCTGTTTTGCCAAGCAATGTGTATTCCATGTCAAAAGCATCCACCTTTCATAAGTTCAGAGATCATCAAGGGGTGGCGAACCAGCTCTCCTGTTGCGCAGTCATGCTCTTGGATCCAGTATCCATGCTGACAGGCATGGAGCGAATTGGCTTCTTCTCATGACTGACCGCTGACGCTTCTTCCAAGGCATCGTCTTGCCGGTCGATCTTTAGCAATGGAATCACCTCTCCACCGGCGCCTTCCGGCTAAGCTTTGGTCATCGAACTGCCGGCGGCAAGCAGCACGATGGAACAGAGGAGAATGGAAAGACCGGCGTAGAGCCTGCGAATCGATCGCCCGGATGCTTCATTCCATTCTCCCGTAATGAATCCAAAGATGTTGGCTACCAGAAGAGAAAGCGCTATGTTCATGGCCCAGCCAACCGATGTGCCCAACCGCCCGAGATAATACGCTCCCATGCCGTAAGGAATGGTTGCGACGAACCAGATAACGCCCATGAGAACTCCCATCCCCCAGTCATGGGCGGCATCCG
>JAJYZE010000304.1 GCA_021800195.1 Acidobacteriota bacterium | reverse complement strand
AGATCCGCTGTGTCGCCTCCAGCGACGCCAGCCACCGGCTGGGGCAGGCTCTGGGTATGGAGATGCTCACCTTCCATGAGTTGCCGGAGCTGGATCTCTACATCGACGGCGCCGACGAGGTAGGCCCCGGCCTGGCGCTGATCAAAGGCGGGGGCGGTGCGCTTCTGCGAGAGAAGATTGTGGCCAGCGCAGCGCAGAGGTTTCTGGTGGTTGTCGACTCCAGCAAAGTAGTTCCGCAGCTGGGCAGATTTCCTCTGCCGGTTGAGGTGATCAAGATGGCTCTTCCTGTGGTCGAGCGCAAGCTCAGCAGTCTAGGGCTTCATCCCCATCTGCGCCGACATCCCGATGGGACGGCTTATCTTACCGACGAGAACAACTACATTCTGGACTGCGCCTGCGGTTCCATTCCTGACCCAGAGCATACCGCGGCGGCGATTCGATCCGTGGTGGGCGTGGTCGAACACGGCCTGTTTTTGCGAATGGCCGGAGCGGTACTGGTAGCAGGAGACCAGGGTGTGACGGAGTTGAAGGTTTGAAGGCCGACCTTGCCTTCGCCGCCGCGGATGTCTTGAATGTCTTCAGAGGAAAGAGCCGAAGCAAGCAACCTCTGAAAAATCCCGCAGCAAAAAACTTGCGTGCAACGGCTGCCGGGAAACTACACAGCAAGTTGTAGTTTGTGGCTTTTTTGGAGCCATTCCCGGCTGTTCTGCGTCGAATCTTGCAGGGAGTGACAGTGGGAATTGACAACGATTGCGTTTACTCTCTAAATGGTACTTTTCCGCACGAGGGCGGATACTTCTATGGAACTTGGTCTGATTGGACTTGGGAAGATGGGCGGCAATATGGCGGAGCGTTTGCGCCGCGCCGGCCATAAAGTGGTGGGATTCGACTTCTCCGCCGAAGCCGTGCAACGGCTGACCGATGCCGGCTCTGTGGGCGTCAGCTCCTTGCAGGAGCTGGTTCAGCATCTGAGTGCGCCGCGCGCCATCTGGATCATGGTGCCGGCCGGAGATCCGGTGGACGATACCATTGCAAAGTTGAAGCCGCTGATGGAAAAGGGCGATATCTTCATCGACGGCGGCAACTCCAACTACAAGGACTCGCAACGGCGTTACGCGCAACTCAAGCCCCAGGGATTCGAGTTTGTTGACGTGGGCACCTCGGGCGGCATCTGGGGCATCACCGAGGGTTATTCGATGATGGTGGGCGGCGACGAGAGTGTCGTGGAGCATCTCCGGCCAATCTTTGAAGCCTTGGCGCCGGGAGCGAATATGGGCTGGGGACACACCGGGCCGAGTGGCGCAGGCCACTTCGTCAAGATGGTGCATAACGGCATCGAGTATGGCCTGATGCAAGCCTACGCGGAGGGGTTCTCCATCATGAACTCCAAACACTCGCTGAACCTCGATCTCCGCCAGATCGCCAACATCTGGCGTTATGGATCGGTGATCCGCTCCTGGCTGCTGGACCTCACCGCCGACGCCCTGCAGAAGAACCCCACGCTGGATGGCTTGGAGCCCTACGTCCCAGACTCGGGCGAGGGGCGCTGGACGGTCTTTGAGGCCATCGACCTGAATGTCTCCGCGCCCGTGATCACCGAGTCGCTCATCCGCCGAGTGCGCTCACGCGAAGACGATAACTTCACCGACAGGATGCTTTCGGTCATGCGCCATGAGTTCGGCGGGCATGCCGTCAAAAAGGCCTGAGAGCTTTCCCTCGGGGACTCCGGAGGCGGCGCCTGCTCCCGCTCCGGAGCCCCGAACCCGAAAACGAAACCCTCGCTAGCCACAGATCGTCCACTCTGTAAACCGTTGGAAGCGTAGTGCAAGCCGGCTGCCCTTCACTGTTCATAACCCGGCAAGAATGGTTCGTATTGCGAACCACTGAGAGATCTGAGGAGATCCAAGGAGCGGTAGATGCCAAGTGTAGTGAGGAGTCACGAGATGCAGATCGGAACAGAGCCCAGCGTGAAACGGCAGGAGAGAGTTCCGGATCCCTGTATTGTCGTCATCTTTGGAGCCTCCGGGGATCTGACCAAGCGCAAGCTGCTTCCCGCCTTGTTCCACCTGGAGCAGGAGGGGCTGCTACCACAACAGTTCGCGGTGGTCGGAGTGGCGCGAAGAGATATCTCCGCGCGGTTTTCAGCCGATATGAAGGATGGGATAGTCAAGGGAGGTGGCGTGGAGGCCGATGATCCGGACCTGAAGGAGTTCATGGATCGAGTCAACTACTTCACCACCAACTTTGATGACGATGCGGGATACGAGAAGCTGAAGGGATTCCTGGCGGTCATCGACGACAAGCTGGGCACCAAGGGCAACCGTCTGTTCTATCTGGCAGTGGCGCCGGAGTACTTTGCGGATATTACGGACCGCCTGGGCAAGCATGAGATGACCGTCTCCAAGGCTCCCGGCCAGTGGATGCATGTGATCATCGAGAAGCCCTTTGGAACCGACCTGCGCTCGGCAAGAGAGCTCAACGATGCGATCAATCGGGTTTTGCACGAGGATCAGATCTTTCGCATCGACCATTATCTGGGCAAGGAGACGGTTCAAAACATCCTGGTGTTCCGCTTTGGCAATGGGATCTTCGAGCCGATCTGGAACCGCAACTTTATTGACCATGTTGAGATCACCGCCGTCGAGTCCATCGGGATTGAGGGCCGTGGGCCCTTTTATGAAAAGGCCGGGGCGCTGCGCGACGTTCTGCAGAACCATGTGATGGAGGTGCTCAGCTTTGTGGCCATGGAGCCGCCCGATAGCTTTGACGCCAGCTCCGTTCGCGCCGAGAAGCTGAAGGTATGGACCGCTATTGACCCGATCGAGGTGGAGGATACGGTGCGCGGTCAATACGGCCCTGGCCGGGTAGATGGCGAAAAGGTGATCGGGTATCGCGAAGAAGATCGCGTGGACCCGGAGTCCAACACCGAGACCTTCGTTGCCATGAAACTCCAGATCGAGAACTGGCGCTGGGCGGGTGTGCCCATCTATGTGCGCGCTGGCAAGCGGCTGGCCAAGCGAGTCACGGAGGTTACGGTCGTCTTCAAACAGCCCCCGCTGCACATGTTCAAAAGCTCTGACGCCAGAACCCAGGTTCAGCCCAACGTGCTCAAGATCCGCATCCAGCCCGATGAGGGCATCTCCCTCATGTTCGGCGCCAAGGTGCCCGGCCCCACCACGAACGTAATGCCCGTGGAGATGCACTTCAGCTATGCCGAGAGCTTCGGCATGAGCAACGCCAACGGCTACGAGCGGCTGTTGCTGGATGCGATGCTGGGCGACGGAACGTTATTCGCTCACCGCTCCGGCGTGGAAGCCACCTGGGCTTTGATGACCCCCATTCTGGAGGAGTGGGCCAAGCGTCCACCGCATGACTTCCCCAACTACGAGGCGGGTAGCTGGGGTCCGGCCGCCTCCGATGCGCTTTTGCTCAAGGACCGCAGGAAGTGGTTCAAACTCTGACGGACGGTCTCCTTCCGGCCGTCCGTCAGACTGCGGCTTTCCTGGGAGCATCCTGCCTAAAAGAAAGAAGCTCTCCTGGGCCCTCTCGGGAAGAAGCGTTTTCGGAAAGACGGTTCCATAACGAAGACAATCAACGCCGAGGAGCAGAGCAGAGAGGGTCGGTTCAGCAGCGGAGGTTGCAGCCCAGCGTTCCTTCTCTGGCCTCTTATCCCAGCCAGGCACGCAGGAGAGGTTACAGGAGAGGTTAATGGCACAGTCCATAAAGGTGACGTATCAGGTTTGGCCGACGCAGGCAGAGATGGAACTCGCCTCGGCGCGGATGTTTGCTGACAGAGTGAAGCAGGCGGTGGATCGGCGCGGAGTCGCGCGAGTGGCCATCTCCGGCGGAAGCACGCCCCAGGCCGCCTTCAAACTGCTCGCGGCCGAACCCTTCGCTGCCACTGTGCCGTGGGAGAAGTTGCTGCTGTTCTGGGTAGATGAACGCTGCGTCGGCCCCGAGAGTCCGCAGTCCAACTACGGCGTCTGCCGGGAGTTGCTGCTCAGCAAGGTGCCTATTCCGGCGGCAAACATCTTCCGTATGGAGGGCGAGCTGGAGCCGGAGG
>JAJYZE010000303.1 GCA_021800195.1 Acidobacteriota bacterium | reverse complement strand
ATGCGTCCATCTGCGCGGCCAGAGTCTCCTCCAGCGACACAATCCGTTGGGGAGCGGTCGCAACGTCCTGTGAGAGAAACGCGAGGAAGGCTTCCATGGCTGGGTCGCTCTCGTCCAGTGACGGAGCGGTCGCTGTGACGAGTAACCGACCGGACGCGAGCACGCAAGCCGTGGCCTGCCCGTTGAACTCGGGATGGCTTTTGAAAAGGGCTCCCTCGAAGCGGAAGCCTGAGGAGTTGCCCGTCTTCGATTGTTTACCGCGATATCGCCTGGCATGGATCTTCGTGCTCAAGTCCGGCTTGGATCTGGCTCTCAATGCGCACAACTTCTTTTCGGAGAATCGTTCGCACAAACGTGCTTACGAGGAGCTTCGGAGAGATTCTTTCGACAGCCGCTTTTCAACCCTGCTTCGGCGCACGACACGCAGTCCTCAAGCCACTTTCTCCAACTTGGGGCTCTCGAACATCCAACGGAAGGTAGAATCCGATTCATTGATCCCAAGGCCGTTTTCCAGTTCAGCACTCACGGCCGCCGGTTCGGCTCCCACCCCACATGCAGAATTCACAGCCCCTGCCGAGAAAACTATTCTAAGATGGTGACTTATTCAAAGTTGTCGCCATGGACCCGGCGTTTCCCCAACCCGACCGCTCATCTCCCCTCAACGATCCGCTGCCGGATCCCGAACCCGCTCCACCGTCGCTTCCCGAACCCGCCCCCGAAATCTATCACCCCGACAAGCCTCCACTCGCGCCAGCATCACACCATAAGGAATGACTCTCTTTCTTCTCCGCCACGCCAGTGCCGGCACACGCCGCGCCAATCCGCTCCTGGATGTCAAAAGGCCCCTGGACAAGGACGGCAAGGCACAGTGCCTCCAGCTAGCCCATGTTCTCAACGCGCTCAAGGTCAACTTCGATCTGGTCGTCTCCAGCCCGCTGAAGCGCAGTCTGCAGACGGCCCAACTCATCGCCACGGAGACCGGCTTCGAGCAGGAGGTGGTCATCTCGAACGCTCTGGCGCCGTCGGCCACCTTCGCCCAGTTTCAGCATTTGCTGCGGGAGTGCTCCAGCGCGGAAGACGTTCTCATGGTGGGCCACAATCCCAACATCTCTCAATTCCTTGGTCAGTTGCTGGGCGTTGCCGCCCAAAGCGATTCAGAGCCCCAACCGGCCCGCATCCGTTTGCGCAAGGGCTCTCTGGCCCGCGTTACCCTACAGCGCAACGGCGCTGTCCTGCAGTCGCTGCTGGATCCCCGCATCATCCGGGCGCTCTACACTACCTCGACCAAAAGCTCCCGGTCAAAGACCTCGCGGAAGTAGCCTGACTCCTTCTTGAGCGACCACTGTTCCAGCTCCGCTCCGCCGCGGGCCGGGATCAACTCCAGCACCACGCGCTTCGCATAGATCCTGGTCCTCACCTTCACGGCAGCGGTTACACGATCCTGGTTCAACGCCTCGGCCAGGCGCAGCAGCACCACGGCTCTCTGTATGTTCCCGTGCTCCTCCACAGGAACAAACCGCATTGGCCGGTCCATCGGCTCCGGACGGCTCTTGCCCAGATAGCGAGCAATGGCCGCCACGATAGCCCGCTGCGCCGGGGAAAACCCAAAGATCTCCGAGTGCGCGATGATGTATTGCGTATGGCGATGATGGCCCTGGTGGTTCATATACTTGCCCACCTCCCGCATCATCGCCGCCGCCTGCAGCCACAGCCGATACTCGTCCGGAAGGCGATGCACCGCGCGTAGCTGATCAAACAACTGCACGCAGTGCTCTCGCTCCGGCTCCGCTTTGCGAGGATCTACCCCGTACCGCCGACAGACCTCCAGCACGCCCTCCCAGCGCTCAGCCTCCATCGTCCGGTGGGCACTGGCACGCACGTCAGAGTCCGCCAGCATCTGCGCCAGCACGCCGTCGCGCAGACCCATCCGCGAGAACCTGTATCCCTTCAGATTCATCCGCTCGAGTAACGCGGCAAACACCTGCGCTCCACCGGCGATGATCTCAGCCCGCCGCGGACCAATGCCCACCACAGCCGAGCGCTGGGCGTGATTCAGCTTGAGCAGACGGTCGGCCATCTTGCGCACTGCCGGAGTCTCCGCCTCCAGCAGTTTGACTCGCTTGACAGCCGCCTTCTTGGCCGCCCGGGATCCCGAGATCACGCTTGCACCCTTGCGCTCCAACCCCAGTTCCAGGGCATTGCTGGCTTCGGCCAGGGCCGCCGCGGTGCCTGAGGTGGCAATCACCAACCTCACCTTCGGGTGTCCCAGCTTGCGTTCAGCCCGACCAAGCTCGCGATCGATGAACTTTCTCAGCCGAGCAATATCCTGCTTCCCCGGGGGATCTACCCTTAAAAACTCGCTCTGCAGACGCACCGCGCCCAACGGCAAGCTGACCATCTGCTGGATCCGTCCGTGGTCGGAGACCGTCACCTCGCAACTGCCGCCTCCCAGGTCAATCAACAGACACTTCCCTTGCGCTCCCGGCTCGCGATTCACGATCCCAAGGTGGATGAGGCGCCCCTCTTCCAGCCCGGAGATCACCTCCACGGTCCATCCCGTGGCAGACTTCACCCACGCGCGAAAGGCTTCGGAGTTTCGCGCATCCCGGACCGCGCTGGTGGCAACCACCCTCACCCTGTCCACTACATGCGTCTGCACGGAGCGCTGAAAGCGCTTTAGCGTCTTGATGGTGTTGGCCATCGCATCCGGCGAGATCACTCCGGTTTCAAAGACACTGGCTCCTAGCCGCGTCACCTCGCGGTCTTCAAAGAGCACCTTCAGGCGGTGCTTCTGCACCGCAGCAATGGCCAGCCGGACCGAGTTTGACCCAATGTCAATCGCTGCAAACGTAGGCATCTTCGACCTCATCCTTTCATGACCCTCGCGGTGGAAAACCGGCGCTTTCCTTTCCGGATTCTCGCCGTATTTGGCTTCCTCTTGCATCCCGGGTTAGCTCACCTCCGATATGCTGGGAAGATAGCCCTTTGTGGGCAACCAGCCCTCACCCTGGCTGCCGGACGACCATGAGTGCCATCCACCCCACGCCGAGTGCCACAAACCCGCCACCGTTCCTTTCATCCTCCGGGCGGGCCGTGGCTACGTCCGCCCGTTGGTCCCGCTCCAACCTGCTGATCTTGTCGGCCCTCTGGTTGGCCATCTTCGTCTCTGCCGCCTTCACTCCACCCCTGTTGGATGACGCCGATTCAACCCACGCCCAGGCAGCTCAAGCCATGCTCGTCAACGGCGATCTGGTCACTCTGCACGTGGATGGGGTCCGCTACCTGGAAAAGCCACCCCTGCCTTACTGGATCACGGCACTCTGTCTCAGATTCTTTACCCTGGGTCCACCCTATGCGAGGAGCATGGGCGCGGTGCGCTCCGCCACCTTCGCTGTTCACTTTCCCTTGGCCCTGGAGGTGCTCGGTCTGGCGCTGCTGGGCTATGCCTGGGCTGAGCGAGCCTTCCCTTCCCCGAACCAGCACGGAGCGCTCTACACCGGCATCTTTATTCTGACCTCGACCGGCGTCTTTCTCTTCACCCGAGTCTTCATCCCGGACGCTCTTCTCTCTTTACTCCTGGCCTTCACCCTTTATGCCTTTCTCCGCTCTCTGGAGGAGCCTGACGCAGTGCTGTGCGGCAGAGGCGGGCTGCCCTCAGCCTGGCCGTACTGGGCATGGCTCTCTCTAGCCCTGGCCGTGCTCACGAAGGGCCTGGTGGCCATTGTCCTGATCTTCGGGGCCGCCATCATCTTCTTTTTCTGGAACGGCTCCTACTCTCTGTGGCGGCGTCTTCGCCCCTTGAGCGGGGTTTTGCTCTTCCTGGCCGTCGCCGCTCCATGGCACATCCTGGCCGGCCTGCGCAACACCGGCGGGGCCAACGGACATGGTTTCTTCTGGTTCTATTTCATCAATGAACACGTGCTTCGCTTCCTGGGCCGACGCATCCCACGCGACTACAACAAGCTCCCCGGCTACCTTTACTGGTCCCTGCACATCGTTTGGCTCTTCCCCTGGAGTCTGTTTGCTCCCGCGGCTCTGGTAGTGGCATGGCGCAAGCGGGACCAGATC
>JAJYZE010000302.1 GCA_021800195.1 Acidobacteriota bacterium | reverse complement strand
CATGTAGCGGATTTGGCCAATCTGGAGCTGACGGCTGAGGAGTTGCCGCGGATGGCCAAGGACCTCAACGCCGTGCTGGGCTATATCGCGCAGTTGAATGAGCTGAACACCTCCAACGTGGAGCCGATGGCGCAGGTGGGAGCCGTATTGGGAGTGATGCCGGCCCAGCAGGGAGAGACCTTGCGCCGCGATGTTGTGAAGGAGTCTCTTGAACGAGGAGCCGTGATGGCCGAGGCTCCGGAGTCCGATGGGCGGTTCTTTAAAGTGCCGCGAGTGATTGAGCGGTAGAGATTCTCCGCACAGGTGCATCCCGGTGCTTCGATCTTTATGGACATTTTCCAGTTTCCAGAAGAAAGACGCCGAAACAAGCCCGCTACGGAAGACCGGTCCAAACAGAAGAGCTAGAAGGCGCGTTCCGCGGCCGGCGAGCGCAATAGAAAAGAGACCGGACCGCTCTACGCGATCCCGGCCTTGGGCGAATCAATAGGTCAACAGGAGAGATAGGAAGAGGGATGGCAGGTGAACAGAGGATGTCTTTGCAGAGGTTGACGCTTGCCGAAGCTCGCTCGGCGGTGGTGGAGGGCCGAGTGTCAGCCGTGGCGCTAGCTGAGCAGCACCTGGAGCGAATTGCGGCGGTTGATGGCGAGATCCACAGCTTCCTGAAGGTGACCCGGGAACGGGCGCTGGTCCAGGCCGAGAAGGTGGATGCGGCTGTCCGGGCCGGTGAGGCGTTGGGGCCGCTGGCCGGAGTGCCGGTTGGGATCAAGGATGTGTTGACCACCCGGGGAGTGGAGACGACGGCCGGATCAAAGATTCTCTCCGGCTACCATCCGCCCTATGACGCGACCGCGGTGGCCCGGCTAGAAGCCGCCGGCGCGGTTGTCCTGGGCAAGTTGAACTGCGATGAGTTTGCCATGGGTTCGTCGAATGAGAACTCGGCTTATGGGCCGGTGAAGAATCCCAGGGCGATGGACCGGGTGCCGGGAGGGAGTTCGGGCGGATCGGCGGCTGCGGTAGCGGCCGGGCTGTGCGTGGCCAGTCTGGGCACGGATACCGGTGGATCGATCCGGCAGCCGGCGGCGTTCTGCGGCGTGGTGGGGGTGTTGCCCACCTATGGGCGTGTCAGCCGCTATGGTTTGATCGCCTTTGCCTCGTCGCTGGACAGGGTAGGGCCTTTTGCGCGTTCGGTGGAGGATGCGGCCACGGTGCTGGAGGTGATGTCCGGACCGGATGAGTTGGATGCCACAGCGAGTTCGCATCCAGTGGCCAATTACGCAGCGGAGACTCGCAAAGGGCTGGAGGGTCTGCGGATTGGAGTGCCGGAGGAGTACTTCGGTGACGGATTGCATGGCGAGATTCGCGCGGCGATTGAGAGGGTGCTGGATGGGCTGAGAAGATCCGGTTGCTCGCTGCACAAGGTGAGCCTGCCGCACACGCGCTACGCAGTGCCTACTTACTATGTGCTGGCCACGGCGGAGGCCGGCTCAAATCTATCCCGCTACGACGGGGTGAGATTTGGGCTGCGCAGCAAAGATGCCGCGACGCTGGCCGCGATGTTCCGCAATACCCGCGACGAAGGGTTTGGCGCCGAGGTGAAGCGCCGGATCCTGCTGGGAACCTATGTGCTTTCCGCCGGTTACTACGACGCATACTACAAGAAGGCGCAACAGGTGCGCTCGCTGTTGGCCCAGGACTTTGTGCAGGCCTTTGCCGGCGTGGATGCCATCGTCGCTCCCGTGACACCCACTGCGGCATTCAAGCTGGGAGAAAAGACGAGCGATCCACTGCAGATGTATCTGGAGGATATCTATACCGTCTCGGCCAGCCTGGCGGGGATCTGCGGCTTGAGTGTGCCATGCGGCGAGACCTCGGATGGTCTGCCCATTGGAGTGCAGGTGCTGGGCAAGTACTTTGATGAAGAGACCATGCTGCGGGTGGGAGCTGGAGTGGAGCGGAATCAGAAGGGTTGAGGAGGCGGAGATCCGCTCTCCGGCCTCACAGGGGGCGATAGTAGAGGGTTGATGGATCTGCGCAGCTCAAGCAGAGACACTCGCCGTCGCGCTCAATGAAGCGATCGAAGCTGACGCCTTCGCCGCAACGCGCGCACAGAACGCGCCGGCCTCTGTAGCCAGGAAACTCGGACTCCGGCAGAGAGACGCGGACCCAGTCGTAGCGGAAGAGTTCCTGGTCGGGGAGCTCACGGTAGGCTTTCATCTGCTGAGCGTTTTTGTCCAGATCCGGGTAGAGATCGCTGGCGCGGGCCTTGGAGCTCTCCAGCGCGACCACGCGCAGAGCCTTGTAGTCGTCTGCCTCCAGCTTCGCGTTGAGGTCGATGAAGGTGGCCGCCATCTTGCCCAGGTCGCGATGCTTGAGCGCACGCTTGCCCAGGCGGCAGCCAGTGACGACGCCGATGGCGTCGCTGGCGCAGCGATCGATCTCGATGAAGGTGACCAGACGCTTGCGGTCCGGATTCAAAGAACCGTCGCGCAGCAGACGGGAGCGTGGATCTGAGATGCCGAGATTTTGCAGGGCCAGCATGGCCATGCGCACGCCGAGCACCTGGCCTGCGCAGAGGTGGCCGTGGGCGATCTCGGCTTCGTGGAGTAGAGAGTCGAGGGAGTGGGCCATAGAGCCGAGTGTAGAGGAATGTGCCGGCCGGTGCGCGTCAAAATTGAAAGGTGCGCGCCAAAATTCAAATTTGATTCTCGCCAACCGCCGCCGAGGATCCGCCGGGGCCTGGTGCATAGTCGCAGAGGCGGGGATGGGCATGGGCCGATTTCTGCGCCCAAGGGAATGAAATCAGGCAGTTTGTGTCGGGCAGGGGGCGTTGGCAACGGATCTTTGACGGACACCTCCGGAGACGGAGAAAACGAAAGCGCGCCGGCCGCGCATCCCACCCACAGTGGTACACGGAGGAAAGGCCCATTCTTTCATTCATTGAGCAGCACTCTCGCCAACTGGCATGGTCGGGCGGAATTCTGGCCGCGGCTGTCGCCATATCTCTCATCGTCCGTGCGCTCCTCTTCCGGTTGTTGAACGAGCTGGTGCGCCGCAAAGGCTCCGTGCTGGGAGAGTCTCTGGTGCGACACTGCCGAAGACCGTCGCGCTGGATCTTTCCCACTCTTACTGTTTTGGCCATCCTGCCTGGTTTTCCGCTGCCGCCTGCGCTGATGACGGTGATAGAGCACATCGCAGGGCTCGGCCTGGTTGCGGCCTGCGCATGGCTGGCGATCCTGTTCATTGAGGTCATGTCCGACGTGATCCTTGGCCACTACCGGATTGATGTGGTTGACAATTTTGTAGCCCGCAGGATACGAACTCAGTATCAGATGCTCCGCCGCCTGGCCGTCACGCTGGTAGTAGTGGTGGCCCTGTCCATCGGACTGATGACCTTTCCCTCCATCAAGCACATTGGCATGAGCATTCTGGCTTCTGCGGGGCTGGCCAGCCTGGTGGTGGGTTTGGCGATGAAAGGAACGCTGTCCAACCTGATTGCTGGAGTCCAGATCGCCTTTGCGCAGCCCTTTCGCGTGGAAGACGCGGTGGTGATCGATGGCGAGTGGGGATGGATTGAAGAGATTGGAATGATGTACGTGGTGGTGCGCATCTGGGATCTGCGCCGGTTGGTGATTCCGCTGTCCTACTTCCTGGACAACTCTTTTCAGAACTGGACGCGCAGCAGCGCGGATCTGCTGGCCCACTGCTTTCTCTATACCGATTACACGGTTCCCGTGGACGAGCTGCGCGCCGAGTTGCGCAGGATTTGCGAGTCAACGCCACTCTGGAACAAAAAGGTGTGCGTGCTGCAGGTCACCGATGCGGACCACAGCGTACTGCAACTGCGCGCGCTGATGGACGCGCGCAATTCGAGCGAGGCGTGGGATCTGCGCTGCTATGTGCGGGAAAAGCTGGTGGACTTTTTGCAGAGGAATCACCCCTGCAGCCTGCCTCGCTACCGGGCGGATATTGAAAACGGGATGTTGAGTTCACCGTCTGCCTGAAGATCGCTCTTCTCGGCGAGGCGATTCGAAGAGTCCGAGAACACCTGGGCATCCGGTGAACCCACATCTCGAAGAGCCCGAGATATGGGGAAACTCCTTCGGCGGAA
>JAJYZE010000023.1 GCA_021800195.1 Acidobacteriota bacterium | reverse complement strand
GGGGCCTACAGCCACTTCAGAAACTCCCGGGCTAGGTCCAACTCCGGGAATAGCCGCTCCTCTGCCTGAAACTCCCGCGAATGCACGCAGCGGCGCCCGGCTCTCACCTTGATCGGGTGCTTCAAGTGCAGCATCTCGTGGTACAGCAGGTACTCGATGGCGTAACGCGGCGTGCCCGGCCGGTCAAAGACGCGGCTGACCACAATCGTGTTGTGCGCCGCGTCATAATGCCCCAGCATCCGCTTGGCCACGTGTGCGCTCCAGGTCAGAATTGGCCTTCCCATCAAACCATGGAAGAATCGCCGGTTCACAGACTCAAAGACCTCGTTCAGATCGTAGACCTCGCCCTGCGGCGAAGTGAGGATCTTTCGGCCGCGCATCTGCCGCAACCGTTCGGCCTGGCGGGAGACCGCTTCGGAGCGGGCAAAGCGCCGATACCGGTCCGCATGCATCGGCGCTACCGGCTTGCGGTACAGTTTCGCCAGCAAAATATGCGCAATTGCCTGGTGAACGCTCTCAGGAGCATCCTCCAGCAGGTCGGAAAGCCGGACCACCAACCGGCCCTTTCCCTCCTGGTCACGGCGCAGCCGAATCGTGGTATTCAGGCTGGTGAATCGCCGCAGCTTGACCTCCAGCAACGGCATGGGCGCCCTGGGCCGCAAGGCGCGGTACTCCTGCTCAAAGATCGAGAGGACCGAGAGGGGTACGCTTGGCAAAGCAGGACACGGCACGCTGGCATCAGCGTATCATGCTGACTTGCAGAAGGCGCGGTGCCTTATCAGCGCGCGCTTTCCAACAAGTTGATTCTCTGTTTTGCCTGCCACTCCTGATCGGGAAACTTTCCGGCGGCTGCGGCAAGAAACTCCTTGTATGCCTTGATCGCCCGTTGCCGATGGCGCAGATGATCCTCGGCAGTGGCCTGCAAAAACAGTGACGTGGGCGAGTCCGGCAGCACCGTGGCCCGCGCCGCCAGCGCCTGCAGGCAGGTCTGGGGATCGTTGTTCTTGGACGCCGCAAACGCCAGATGGCCTTCGGCCGCTCCCCACGCCTTATCGTCGCCAAAGGCTGCGCGCGAGGCAACTGCCTTCTCCAGAGTCGCTTCAGCTGCCGCATCCTGCCCTTGTTTGACCTGCGCGCTGCCAAGCGCATCCAGCAGCATCGGATCATTCGGGCGCAGGGCCAGCAACTGCAGATCGAGTTGTTCTGCTTTCGCATTGTCGCCGCTGACATCGTAGAGCTGAGCCAGAAGTTCGGTGGTATCGGGATCGGCTGCAATCTTGGGGTCGGAAGAGCGCAACTGCTCCAGCAGCGGAATGGCCGCCGCGGCCTTCCCCTCGGCCGCGTAGACCTCCGCAGCCTGCGCTACCAGACGCACATCCTGAGGATGCTCCTTCAACGCTGAGGACACCACCGCATCGGCCTGATCCAACTTGCCCTCCTTCTGCAACGCATGGGCAAGTCCCGCCTCCGCATCCACATTGCTGGGCATCAGGTTCAGCGTTTTCTGATACGCTGTCGCCGCATCGGCCCAATCCTTGGCGCGGTCGGCCAGGTCGGCGCTCATCAGCACATCGTCAGGAGTCGCCGGGGTCAGCTTGAGCGCGGCGAGCAACTCCTCCCGTGCCGCCTCCGGATCCTTCTGCTCGTCCAGATGCGCCAGGGCGCGCAGCGCCCGTGCGCGGAGATCCACGGATGCTGAGGCGAGATTGGATGCGGCCAGCAGCTCCTTGTGAGCCTGATCGAGGCGTCCGTCGCGCGCGTCCAGCAACCCTAGCGCAACCCGGGGCTCGGCAAACTGCGGCAAAGCCGCCACGGAGGCGGCATAGGCCTGCGCCGCCGCCGCTTCTTCTCCATTGCGTTCTTCGGCGAACCCAAGATCATATTGCACCCTGCCGTCCTTGGGGTTCTGCGCGGCCAGCAGCTTCAACGCGGCCTCGGCCTGCCCGTAGTTTTGCCGTTCCAGCGCGCTCTCCGCCGCCTCCACCTGCCTGCGGTAAACCTCTTGCTGGGAGCCGTCATCCACGCTGTGCGTTCCTGGCGGAAGGGTCTGCGCCGCCGCGGAGAATACCCAGGCGGCCATCAGGCCGGCCATCGTCACGCAACGGCCGGCATATCCGGCAAAGGATGCGAAGGCCACACCATGGAACCTCATGCCACCTCCTGCGTGGCCTGAGCGCCGGAGCCCTTCAATACCGATCTCAACCAGCGCCCCGTATGGGACTCCGGCACGCCGGCAAGGTCCTCTGGAGTTCCAGCCGCCACAACCTGCCCGCCCCCTGCTCCGCCCTCCGGACCCATATCAATCACCCAATCGGCGCATTTGATCACGTCCAGATTGTGCTCGATCACCAGCACGGATCCACCACCGTCGATCAGTTTTTGGAAGACGGTCAACAGCTTGGCCACATCTTCAAAGTGCAGCCCTGTGGTGGGCTCATCCAGGATATAGAGGATGCGGCTGGCTGTTCGCTTGGCTGCGCCGTGAACTCCCGCGGCCCCACCCGAGGCTCCGGCGCGGGCCGCGGCCAGATGTTGCGCCAGCTTCACCCGTTGCGCCTCTCCTCCACTCAGTGTGGTGGCGCTCTGGCCCAGGCGCACATAGCCCAGCCCTACTTCGTCCAGCACCGCCAGGCGATCGACAATCCTGGGATGGCCGGCAAAGTAGACCAGCGCCTCGCGAACCGTCATCTGCAACACATCGCAAATGTTCCTGGTCTTATACTTCACCTCCAGAATGGAGGGCTGATAGCGCGTCCCATTGCACTGCTCGCACGGCAACTCGACATCGGCAAGGAACTGCATCTCCACGGTCACCACCCCGTCGCCTTCGCATACGTCGCAGCGACCGCCCGGAACATTGAAGGAAAAAGATCCTGCCGTCAGGCCCTTTCGCCGCGCATCCGGCTGAGCCGCAAACAGCTCCCGGATCGCGTCAAAGGCTTTGATATAGGTCACCGGGTTGGAGCGCGGCGTCCGTCCAATCGGTGACTGATCCACCAGGACCACATCGTTCAAATACTGCGATCCCGAGATCTCCCGATACAGGCTTGCGGACTCCTGCCCTCCTTCCTCTTTGCCCAACGCCCGCAGCAGCGCGCCATAGAGCACCTGATGCACCAGCGTCGATTTACCCGACCCAGAGACGCCGGTTACGCAGCACAACAGCCCCAAGGGAATCTCTACGTCCGCGCCGCGCAAGTTGTGAAGTCTGGCTCCCTTCAGCAGCAGCCGCTCCCGCTCCCGCTCCAGGCGATGGCGGGGAACGCTGATCTTCGACCGGCCGCTCAGATAGCGTCCGGTCAGGGATGTGGGAATCTCCTTTACCTCGTCAGGGGAGCCTGCGGCCAGCAACTCTCCACCCAACTCGCCCGCGCCCGGCCCCAGGTCGAGCAGATGGTCAGCGGCCCGGATCACCTCTGGATCGTGTTCCACCACCAGAATGGTATTACCCAGGTCGCGTAGCTCCTCCATGATTTGGATCAACTTGGCAGTATCCCGCGCGTGCAGCCCAATTGAGGGCTCATCCAGCACGTAGAGCGCTCCCACCAGACGAGAACCCAGGCTTGCGGCCAGTTGGATGCGCTGGGATTCTCCTCCACTCAACGTGGAGCTCAGCCGGTCCAGGGTCAGATACTCCAGCCCCACCTGTTGCAGAAAGCGCACTCTTTGGCGCACCTCTTCCAGCACCTTGCCGGCTATCTCCTGCTGCGCTGGACTCAGCTTCAGCCTTTCCAGGAACTCCCGCGCCTCCATGATGGTGAACGCACAGAGTGCGCTGAGGTTTTTCCCCTCCAGGAGAACCGCGCGCGCTTCCGCGCGAAGACGCTGGCCTCGGCAATCCGGGCAGAGAGCATATCCACGGTAACGGGAGAGGAAGACGCGGATGTGCAGCTTGTACTTCTTGCGCTCCAGTTCGGCAAAGAAACCGCGGATCCCAGGCCAGTGCGGGCAGGACCCGGAGCCTGCTCCGCCCTCTTCGATAAATCGACGTTGTCCCTCGCTCAGATCAAACCAGGGCACATCCAGCGGAATCCCCTCCGCCTTGGCGGCGCGTCTCATCTCCCCTTGCCAGGAACGGTACTTTGGCTTGGTCCAGGGATCGATCGCGCCTTCATCGAGCGTCTTGGCGGGATTGGGAACGATCAGATTGGGATCAAAGTCGATGGTGTTGCCGAATCCCTGGCAACGCGGGCAAGCTCCGTAGGGATTGTTGAAACTAAACAGACTCGGCTCCGGCTCGCGATAGGCACGGTGGCAGTCAGAGCACTTGAAGGCGGCTGAGTAACGCAGCATGGATTCGCCGGAGCGCGTCTCTGCCCCTCCATCCCTTGGAACCGTCCGGAACACAATCTCTCCCGCCTCACGATACCCGGTCTCGATCGCATCCACGATCCGCGGCCGAAGATCGGGCGAGAGCACCAACCGGTCCACCAGAACATAGATCGGCCGCTCCAGGGATGCCGCAAAGTCCAACTCCAGCAGAGACTCCGGAGTTGAGAATTCAACAATCCTGCCCGCTCCTTCGCCCGTCTCCGCCTGCCAGAGCCGGTTATACCCGCGCCGGCGGAGATCTCCCAGGCGTTGCCGCATCCACTCCCCGCCGAATTCCTGGCCAGGCACGTGCCCGCTCTGGGACTCCACGGTCTTCCGGCCCGCTTTGCCCGCTTTTTTGCTGGGCGTCTTCGCTACCCGAACGCTGCTTTCGTCCTCGCCAGGTTTGGCGATCGAATCAAACTCCCGTAGCGTCTCCATCTTCACATGGCTGCGCACCACGGGGAACAGGACATACAGGCGTGTGCCTTCAGCCAGACCGAAGATCCGCGTCACAATCTCGTCCACGGTATCGCGGCGCACAATGCCTCCACAGTGAAGGCAAGTCACCGTCCCACAGCGGGCATAGAGCAGGCGAAGATAATCGTAGATCTCCGTGGCCGTGGCCACCGTGGAGCGCGGATTGCGGGTTTGATTCTTCTGGCGAATGGCGATCGCGGGGGCCAGGCCATCGATGGAATCCACCGCAGGCTTCTCCATACGCTCCAGAAACTGCCGGGCATAGGCGGAGAGGCTCTCGACGTAACGCCTCTGTCCTTCGGCGTACACCGTATCAAACGCCAGCGAGGACTTCCCTGAACCCGACACGCCGCTGACCACCACCAGAGCATGGTGCGGTATATCGACATCGATGCCCTTCAGGTTATGGGTTCGCGCGCCGCGAATCGTAATCTTGTCCTTTGGAGCATCCTTCCCCATGGGACTCATTCACTCCTTTGTGGCCAGAGCATCTCCAGCAGCAGCAGGCTTACCCCAACGACAATCGACGAGTCCGCCACATTGAAGTCCGGCCAGTGATAGTGGATGATGTGTACTTCTAGAAAATCGATGACGTAGCCGAAATGCACGCGGTCATAAAGATTTCCACAGGCCCCGCCAAGGATCAGCGCCAAGCCCACCGATGTTGCGCTCAACCTCCGGCCTGTCTTCCACAGCAGCAGCAGAACCACCGCAACGGCAAGCAGAGAGAAGCCCACCAGAAAGTGCCGCACCAGCGCAGGGGATCCACTTCCCTCAAACAAGTTGAAGGATGCGCCGGGATTGAGCACATGGGTGAGGCGGAAGACTCTGGGAAGCACCACGATCGCCTGACCGGGCACGATATGAGCTGCGATCCAGCGCTTGCTCGCGCGGTCCAGCAGGATTACCGCGGCTGCGATGACAAACATCAACCAACGCATATCCGACCCCATTCTTTGCTTAGGAATAGTTGCGGGCATCAGGCCTCCTTCCCAGCGGCGGGAGGAAAGCCCGTCGCCTCAAGAGCCTCGGCACAGCGCGCGCACACGGTCGGCCAGCGAGGGTCCGTTCCCACATCCACCACCACGCGCCAGCAACGTTCGCACTTGACGCCATCGGCCACTTTGGCTTCGATCCGCACAGCCGCATGGCTCTGGCCTGCACCCACAAGCTGGACGGTAGCTTGAGATACGTTGAAGTACTCGGCAAGCGCCTGTTCATACCGCTCTAGCGCCTGCGCCTCCCTGGATCCTTCCTTGGCGATCACCCGCACGCTCGCCTCCAGGCTCTTTCCAATGGACTTGCTCAGGCGGAGCGCCTCTAACTCAATCATCACGAGCTGGCGGATTCGGGCCAATTGCTCCCAGTCCGCCTCCAGAGCAGCGATATTGCCCGGTATGACCTCGGACATCTCCGGGAACAGAGCCAGATGCACGCTCATGGCTCTGCCCTCCACTTTGGGCAGGTGCTGCCAGACTTCATCGGCGGTAAAGGACAGGATCGGAGCGATTAATCTGGCCAACACCTCGGCGATTCGCCAGATCGCCGTCTGCGCGCTCCGGCGCGCCGGATGCCGCGGCGCGAAGGTGTAGAGTCGGTCCTTGACCACATCTAGATAGAGCGCACTCAGGTCAGAGTTGGCAAACTCGTTCAGCGCCTGATAGGCGCGATGGAACTCGAACTCTTCATAGGCTCTGCGGATGACCGCATCCAGCTCCGCCGTGCGCGCCAGAATGTAGCGGTCCAGCGGCTGCATCTCCAACCAGCCAACCGCGTGGCCGGCCGGATCAAAGTCGGCAAGATTGCTGAGCAGAAAGCGAAAGGTATTGCGCAGCTTGCGATAGTTCTCGCTCACCCGCTGCATCAGATTCTCGCTGGCCGCCACATCCTCGCGGAAGTCCACGCTGGCGACCCAGAGGCGAATGATCTCGCCGCCCAGGCGATTGGCCACATCCACCGGATCAACGCCGTTTCCCAGCGATTTGGAAAAGGCGCGTCCCTGCTCGTCCAACGTCCATCCGCTGGTCGCGACCATCTTGTAGGGAGCCGCGTCGCGGATCCCTACGGAACACAGCAGCGAGGAATGAAACCATCCCCGATGCTGGTCTCCCCCTTCCGTATAGAGATCGGCCGGCC
This sequence comes from Acidobacteriota bacterium, assembly GCA_021800195.1. GTDB lineage: Bacteria > Acidobacteriota > Terriglobia > Terriglobales > Acidobacteriaceae > Granulicella. Next base: position 11,614 of record JAJYZE010000023.1, on the reverse strand, counting down.
AGCGCAGCTCCGGCTCCACGTCCAGCACGGCGTGCCAACTGGCGCCGCTCTCAAACCACACGTCCAGGATGTCCATCTCCTTGCGAAACTGCATCACCGCACCGCAGGCAGGACAGTCCGTTCCGGCCGGCAGCAGTTCCAGGGCTTCATACTTGTACCAGGCATCGGCGCCCTCGCGGGAGAACAGCTCCACCAGGCTTCGGTTGATTGCCTGCTGGTTCAGGGGCTCATGACACTTCTCGCAAAGAAAGACCGCGATCGGAACACCCCAGATTCGCTGCCGGGAGATACACCAGTCCGGCCGAGTCGCGATCATGTTGGAGATGCGTTCCTCCCCCCAGGCCGGATCCCAACTCACACGCTTAATCTCCTCCAGCGCACGCTGACGGAAGCTCTGCTGGCCTTCGCCTGCCTTCAAGGAAAGCACTGGCGTCTCCATGGCAATAAACCACTGCTCGGTTGCGCGAAAGATCAGCGGCTTGTGGCAGCGCCAGCAGTGCGGATATTTGTGCTCCAAGTGGCGCCGTCCCAACAGCGCGCCCCTGGTCACCAGCAGATCCTCGATGGCGGCGTTGGCCTTGAAGACGAACATACCGTCATATTCCGGCAGTCCGTTACGCAACTTACCCTGCGCATCCACATTGCAGGCCAGCGGAAGTTCGTAGCGGAGTCCAGTGGCGAAGTCGTCCGGTCCATGGGCCGGAGCGGTGTGCACCGCACCCGTGCCCTGATCCGTCGTCACATAATCGGCGTTGACACCCAGAATCTCTCGGTCAAGAAACGGGTGAGCGAAGGTCGTCCGCTCCATTCTGGATCCCGGGAAGGCTGCGATCGCAACCGCGCCGGCCAGATCTCCCTGCAGATCGCAGGCCGATTGCACCGGCTCGATCAGAGCCTCCGCGACGATATACACATCGTCTTCTGCCTGGTCTCCCCGGCTCAGGGCCACATAGGCTGTCTCCGGGTGGAAGGCCACTGCCACGGAGGCCGGGAGCGTCCACGGCGTTGTCGTCCAGATGATGGTCCACACCCTTCTCCGGCCACGCAGACGCGGATGAATCTTCTCCGGCGAACTGTTCAAGCGGTAGCGCACATAGACGCTGGGCGAGGTGTGCATGGCGTACTCCACCTCGGCCTCCGCCAAAGCGGTGTGGTCATGGGCGCACCAGTACACCGGCTTCAGCCCCTTGTAAACAAAGCCTTTTTCGTAGAATCCGTAAAACGTTTCGAGAATCCGCGCCTCGTAAGCGAAGTCCATGGTGGCGTACGGCTGCTCCCAGCGTCCAAACACCCCCAAACGCTTGAACTGCGCGCGCTGCAAGTCGATGAACTCCGCCGCATACTCGCGGCAGGCCCTGCGCACCTCCAAGGGGTCCATCTGCAGCTTTTTTCCGCCCAGCTTCTCATCCACCTTGATCTCAATCGGCAACCCATGGCAGTCCCAACCCGGCACATAAGGCGCATCGAACCCGGCCATGGTCTTGGTTTTGACCACAAAGTCCTTGATGCACTTGTTCAAGGCATGCCCCAGATGAATCGCCCCGTTGGCATAGGGCGGTCCGTCGTGCAGAATGTACTGCGGAGCCCCCCTGCGCGCCTTGCGTATCTCCTCGTAGAGGCCCGCTGCCTCCCATGACGCCAGCCGCTTGGGTTCATTCTGGGGCAGATTCGCCTTCATCGAGAAATCTGTCCTGGGCAGGTTGAGCGTCCCCTTCAGGCCCTTCTTCTTGTCATCTTCCGACATCCACATCTCCATTTTGGGGTGCAAACCAAGCCATCACGGCGCTGCGAGGCGAGCCAGGCAAAGCCCTGCCGTAACCGCCAAATCTCAATTGTAACGTTGAAGATCGCCGGTTTTCGCACCGCTCCGGACCGCTGCCACGCCCTACCCACAAAGAAACACTTACTTCTTGGCCCCGACGAGCGTCTATTAAGGTGAGCAAACCCGGGAAGGAGTTTGTAAACTACCTGAGGGGAACCGACGACTCACCTTCCTGAAATTGAAGGTCGGCGTTTGAACTGCTCTTGCTATTGATGTTTTCGATGATTTGAAAGTTAGGACCGCGCCGATCCCGCAACCCTATGGCTGATATTGATACGCTTCCGCCTCCCCCTACGAATCAGGCAGAACCTGGTCACGCTGAGTCGGCCCAGCCGATCCAGCCGGAGTCCGTGCATCTCAGTGGAGAACTCCAAGAGGACGGGGTCTTCGCCTCTCTGCTCGCAAACATTCGAGATGCCTTCTTCTCCCCCAAGCTCCCCCCCCTGGTGCTGGAGTCCAAGCCAATTGCTGTGCCAGACCGCATGGCGACCCAGCGTAGCCCTGCCTCGGCAGCCATCGCCGTGGGTATCCACATCCTCGCAATCCTTCTGATCGCGCTGCTGATCGCCTCTCAGGTGAAGGTGATGAACTCCGAGAAGAACGTCGCCACGGTGAGCGTACCTGCCACCCCGCCGCCGCTTGCGCCCCGGCTGCAAGCCATCGGCGGAGGCGGAGGCCAGCATGACCTTGCGCCAGTAAGCCGCGGACGCCTGCCGGTGCTGGCGCAAAAGCAGATCGTACCTCCCAAAGCTCCTCCCACCGCAGCGCCCAAGCTAGCGATCCAGCCTACGGTCGTGGTGCAAAAGAACATCAACCTGGCGAATAACACGCTACCCAACCTCGGCATGCCCAGCTCTCCCCTCAAGGGAATCTCTCTCGGGAACGGAACGGGTACCGGAATCGGATCGGGAAGCGGCTCGGGGATCGGTCCCGGCTCGGGCGGAAACATGGGTGGCGGCGTCATGCATATCGGGGGAGACATCAGCTCGCCCGCGGTGATCTACGAGGTCGAGCCCGAGTTCTCTGAAGAGGCGCGCAAGGCAAAGCTCTCCGGGAATGTGGTCGTCTACCTGTGGGTAGACGCTGACGGGAAGCCCTCCCACGTTCGCGTCGTACGCGGAATCGGCATGGGACTTGACCAGAAGGCTGTGGATGCTGTGCGGCAGTACCGCTTCAGGCCGGCCATGAAAGACGGCAAACCTGTCGCTGTGGATATGTATATCGAGGTCAACTTCCAGATTCTCTGAAGCCGGTCGGGAGGGCTCTGTGCAGAGACTCCTTGCCAGGCAAAGCCTAGCCGAGAAGAAGAAGCTCCCCGATCCACGCCGGTTGCTCCATGCCGAACCTGAGTCTTCCGCGGTCGGTTCCGCCCCAGGAAGCGGCGCGATCAACCTTTCTCCAGCTTTCCGTCTGGCTTCTGACTATGGCATTTTGGGTGTTGATGGGTATCCCGAAGCGGGCTGGCAGCGGCGTCTTCCGTCTTCATGGGTGGAAAACGCCCATCGAAGTCGAAGCGCGCTCTACCCCGACACCGAAAATGCCTTAGGGCGCCGTCGCTGAGAGATTTTCCGTCTCCGCCCAGGACCCGATCTCGTCAAACGCAAGGTTCCGCGCCGAGCTGCCGGTCTGCTCCTTCCAACGCAGGAACATCGCTCCATAGCTCGCCGTACTGCACCGCTCCCGGCCGACGTGCAGCGCTTCCAGGATCTGCTCAATCCAGGCCGGCGAACCCTCCAACTCGGCCCAAACCCCGATCGGGGTTTCATCCAGCACCAGATGGCCCTCCTCCAGCTCCCACTCGGTACGGTACTTTTCATAACGGAACACCGGACCATAGTCTAGCTGGAGAAAGATCTCAGCCAAGGCATCCCCATCCTCCACGACGCTCTCGGTCTCAATCCGCGTCTTGTAGTGGACGTCGCCCGCTTCCCCATCCGCCACGCGCTTGTGGGTCACCGTGCAGCGAGTTCCATAGTGGCGGATTCGCAGAATCTGCCTGCGGGAGCGCAGTCGGCGATCCACCGTGTCGTAAAGAACATTGCTCTCAAAGGTTCGATCCGTGACGAGCCTGAATCCCAGCCTCTCCGCCTCCGATCGGAACGCCGCAACATCCTCCACGGAAAACTTGAGTTCGATCTCGGCAGCCTGCATGGGGCCAGTATACGTCGAGCTGCAACTCCAAACGGCGCACCGGCCAGCTTGCGGCGCCGGCACCGTCCAGCAACATCCGCCGTAGCCCATGATCTACGATGAGAAAGTCGTCTATGATCAAGACCCTGCATCTCGACGCCTTTGACCCTGCGGGGCTGAACGAGGCTGCGGCCATCCTGCGCCACGGAGGACTGGTTGCCTTTGCCACCGAGACGGTCTACGGACTGGGAGCCAACGCCCTCTCCGAGCCGGCGGTGGCACGCATCTTTGCCGCCAAACAACGGCCAGCCTGGGATCCACTGATCGTGCACCTGGCCTCTGCCGAACAACTCGCGCAGGTAGCGCAGCCCCCTGCCCGGCTTTCAACGCGGATTCAGGCCCTGATGGACTCCTTCTGGCCTGGGCCCTTGACCCTGCTTCTGCCACGCCGGCCGGCGATTCCAGACGTCGTGACCGCGGGCCGGGACTTGGTAGGAGTGAGAGTTCCGCAGCATCCCGCCGCCCAAGCCCTGCTGGCTGCCGCCGGGCTTCCCATCGCCGCGCCCAGCGCCAACCGATTTGGGCACATCAGCCCAACCACAGCCGCACATGTGCTGGCAGACCTCGAAGGCCGGATTGACGCCGTGTTGGACGCCGGTCCAACCTCGATCGGGGTCGAATCCACGGTACTCGACCCTACCCAGACTCCCATGCGCGTCTATCGCCCTGGAGCAGTCACCCCAGAGCAGTTGCGCAACGCGACCGGCATCGCAGTTGAGCGCTTCGTTGCTTCCCCCGGCATCGCTTCCCGGGAACCCTCGGCCCTGCCCTCGCCTGGGGTGGGGATGCGGCATTATGCTCCGCGAGCCCGGCTAAGACTGGTGGAGGGCTCGGTTCGCGGCCTGTGCGCGGGCTTGAAAGAGGCTCTGGCTCCAAGCGAAGATCACCCCGGCAGCCACTCCGCGAGGCTGGGCGTCCTTCTGCCTGACCCATGGAAGCTGCCTGAAGAGCTCCGCACAAGACCCGATGTGGTCTCGGCGCCCTGGGGCCGCTGGACTGCCCCGGAGGCGCTTGCCGCGGGCCTGTTCGCCGGCCTCCGGACACTGGATGACCTCGATGTGCGGACCATCCTTTGTCCCTTGCCACCCCCTGGTGGACTCAGAGATGCGATCCGCGACCGGCTGGAGAAAGCCACCCGACCGTGAACGTGGTTGCAATGTTTCTTCGGAGCGGCCTCCACAAGCTGCCCGCAGATCCGGCGCACCTGCCCCTTGAGCCGCGTCAGCCGGCTACTTCATCACGCTAGGCGCGGTATGGGCCTCGCTGGCCTTGTAAAGATACTTGATCGCGGATTTGTACACCAGAACCCGGCTGCGCCCCACACGCAGCTTGAGCGTGCACTTGTCATACCACTGGATGAAGCCCTGAATCTGCTCGCCATCTTCAAGGATGATGGTCATCTCCGTCTGTTGCAGCATCTGCTTCTGGAAATAAAATGCTTCCGCGTGCGAGGTGTCTGCAGTCCCATGAACATCCGCGATCAGCGCATGCGTGAGAGGATCCTCCGTGTGCATCAACTCACGGCGTTGCTCCCATACGGGAAGCCGTGGACGCACCAGCTTGCGCGTTCCATTGAAAGTGTTGTCATCGCTACGAAATACGCCTCTGCTTTCCATGAACGCTCTCTTTACCGGCACTACGGAACCTCCTCTGAGCGCGGCAAGAAGGCGCGCCCCAAGAAGCCACTCCATTCATCCGTCAATGCATCTATTCAGAGTTCAAGAAAGGTGATGACCCGGCCTGACGCCGTACTGCCACTGCCAGGTTTCATCCCATCGCAACTATGCTTGTTTTGATGATGAGATGCAGGAAAAGGTTTGTTCGCTGCGCCTCGGCGCGTGGTTTCGCCACTTTGCACCGCACCGCCTGACCTTATACCCTCTATGGCCCAAAACCTTTTGCGAGAACAAGTTAGCGCCGGCCGACCTCCAATTCGACGGCCAGGGCATCCAGACTCAGGGAGCGGAGCAGATTGCGGCGCATACCTCGCTGCACAGCATCCATCGCCTGCACAGCCTGTTCGATCCAGTCAAAGGCAAAAGTTTCTGTCAGGCGTTGAAGTTCGGCGCGCTTGTCCGTGTTGCGAACTCGATCCGGCGCCCCGGAGTGCAGCACCAACATGTCCTCCAGAAGACTTGAAAGAGCGCCCAGCAAAGCCATGGTCTTGCTTTGCCCCTCGGCTCCGGCGCGATAGGCTTCGGTCATGCGGAACAGGCTGGAGTGATCCTCCATGCCTCCGGAGCGTTCCGCCGTGTGCAGGATCGTAAATGCATCGGCGCGCGCCGCAGCATACTCCGCCAGATCAAAGCTCAAGGCGCGTCCCACCGCCCCCTCGCTGAGCCTCGCGACAAGCTCCCGCTCTGCTGGGTTGAGCTGAGGACGCCGCTCGGCCAGCAGAGCCGCAATCTCTGCCGCAGGCAGAGAACCCAGATGCGTCACGCCACACCGGGAACGGATCGTAGGCAACAACTCTCCCAGATTCTCCGCCAGCAGCAGGATGTGAACGTAAGGCGGCGGCTCCTCCAGAACCTTCAGCAGGGAGTTGGCAGCCTCCTTCATCAAGGCCGACGAGGTGAGCACAAAGACCTTGGCCCGAGCCTCGGTTGGCACATACTGCGCACGCTGAATCAGAGTTCGCACCTGTCCGAGCTTGATCAGCATCTGGGGTGGATCGGGAGGCAGAACAAGTACGTCCGGATGGGTCTGAACCATCACCCGGGTGTCCTTCTTGTCGGCCTCGCGCATCTCCTCCCGAGCCGCTACAGCCTGCTCAATCTTCGCCTCCAGATCGGCGCTCTCCGCAATGCGGGTGCAGTTGCGGCAACAACCGCAGAATCCGGCCAGCGGCTGACCGGCATGCCTGCCGGCGGCAGCGATCTCGCGCGGCTGGGCTTCGCACTCAAGCGCCATCGCAAGCAACAGCGCCATACTGTACTTCCCCGCCCCGCGGGGACCAAGCAGAATCAGCGAATGGGGTAGCCGACCGGCGGCGATGGCGGCGCGAAGGCTATGCACAGCAGGTTGATTGCCGATAAATCCTGAGAAGTGGGAAGGCAGTGGCACTCTCTGAGCTTACCGCGCCGGAAGATTTCAATGGAGGGAAGGCCGCAGGCTGGAGGGATATTGGGCCGCAGATTCTGCGCAGCCTGCCCGGCCGGGCAGGCTGGCCGCGCCAGCCAACCCTCTGCGGCGATGGCGCGGCGCGCTCCAGATGCAGCCTCGCAGAGGTCCCTCGGTTGAGCCTCTGGCAGATGCCGGAATCTCTGGCAAATGCGGAACCTTTGACAAACCAAGCAATTCGATCGATTCTAAAAGCGAAGAAAAAACGAAAGTGAGATGTACCATGCCCTCTGCCGCCACGCTCCAGATGGAGATCGAACGTAGCCTTGCCGCGCGCTTTCCAGCAGCTCTCTCCCCTGCGCCGCAGACTCATCGCGAAGCAGCAGCAACCGGCGTTGCTGCCGTGGATACCCTGTTGCAAGGGGGATTGCCCGTAGGCGCTGTCAGCGAGTTGATCGGGGCCATGTCCTCAGGACGCACCAGCCTGGCGCTGGCCTTTGTGGCAAGCCGTACCGCCGAGGGGCGCATCTGTGCCTGGGTGGATGCCGGCGACACCTTCGACCCGGAGTCAGCCGCCGGCAGCGGCGTCAACCTGAGCCAGTTGCTCTGGGTGCGCTGCCAGGGCATGCAAAGCTCTCCATGTCATACAGACCTGCCGCAGGCTGGGAGACGGAGGGTCCAGCGTCAGCCCTGGGCGCGCCTCGATCAGGCGTTGCGCGCCGTGGATCTGCTGCTGCACGCCGGCGGCTTTGCGGCCATTGTGCTGGATCTGGGCGACACCGTCTGGGAGCAGGCTAGCCGCATCCCGGCGGCTACCTGGTGGCGCTTTCGCCAGGCTGCCGGCAGTACCCATTGCTCGCTGGTTGTGCTGGGCCGCGCGGCCTATGCTGCGTCCAGCGCTGCGATCGTGCTGGAGTGTGCTGCGCGCCAGGCAAAGACCAGCGGCGGGACCATCCTCTCCAGTCTGGAATACAACGTAACCCTCAAAAGGGACCGTTCTGCCCGCATCGCTCCGTGCCCGTTTCCGGCCCGGAGGGCCACGGCCTCTACCTGGACCGCACAGCCGGGCTGGACGCAGCAAATGAGGCGCGCATGAACCGTGAGCTCTACGCCTGCGTCCATGCAGCCGAACTACCCGCGCAGGCTTTGCTGCGCCTGCGCCCCGAGTTGCGCGCCCAGCCCGTCGTCATATTGGATGGCCCGGCTGCGCAGCAGACCGTTTGCGCGTTGAATCAACACGCGCGCCGGCGTGGAGCCGCGCTCGGCATGGCGCGGCTGGACGCCGAGAGCCTTGCGGAGATGAAGCTGCTCCGGCGCTCCATCCAGGCCGAGAAGGTCTCACGCTCAATCTTGCTGGAATGTGTGTCCCAATTTTCGCCCCGCATCGAAGATGCGCTCTGGAACACTCTCTGGGACGAAGAGCGGCAAGCCGGCCAAGCTACAGCCTGCGCCTTCGTTCTGGACATCCAGGGCACAGAGCGACTATTCGGTCCGCCCGAGCAGTTGGCGCAAAGATTGCGCTCTTGCCTCTCCGCAGCCGGCTTTCACGTCTCCATCGCGGTGAGCGCCAACTTCCACACCGCGCGCCTGATCGCTGCGCACAGAGGCGGCATCCACGTGATTGCCGAAGGTCAAGAGGCAGCCATGCTGGCCGGCCTTGCTTTGACCGCTCTTGACGGGGATGCCGCTTCGGACACCGATCTGGCAGAGATCCTTGCCCAATGGGGCATCCGCAATCTGGGCGAGCTGGCCGCTCTTCCAGAGGCGGAACTGATGACGCGCCTCGGCGCCAGGGCTCGCACCTGGAGCGCTCTGGCGCAGGGCCGGGCAACCTACCTCTTCCGCCCCATCCAGCCTGCGCTGCGGCTGGAAGAGTTCTACGCATTCGAGACTCCGGTCGCACAGATAGACTCGCTTCTGTTCACCATCGCACGCATGATCGACTGCCTTGCTCAGCGAGCAGAGTCCAGAGCGCTGGCGCTGGCCACGGTCACCGCGCTCATGCAGCTTGAAGACGGCAGTTCCCATCAGCGCGTCATCCGGCCCGCGCTGCCATCGCTGGACCGCCGCTTCCTGCTCAAGCTCGTACAGATGGAGATCGGAGCGCATCCGCCCCAGGCCGCGGTTACTTCGCTGCTGCTCCAGGCCGAGCCTGGACAGAGCCGTCAGATGCAGCTTGGACTCTTCACCCCGCAGATGCCTGAACCTTCGCGGCTGGACGTCACTCTGGCGCGCCTCAAGTCGATCGTGGGAGAAGACCGCGTCGGCTCGCCCGTGCTGGAAGACACGCACCGGGCAGACAGCTTTCACATGCTGAGCTTGATCGCTGGCCACGCCGGCGCAGACCAGAGACTACAAGGCGGCTCCGGTCAGGCTCCACAAGCGCCTAAGCTGCAGTTCCATCGACTCTGTCTACGCCGCATGCGTCCTCCGCGGCCGGTGAGCGTTTTGCTGCACGCCGGCCGGCCTGCTGTCTTTCACGATCGCAAGCAAAGCTTCAAAATCACGGCAGCCTATGGCCCTTGGAACAGCAGCGGTTGCTGGTGGTCTGCCGCAGCCTGGGAGAGCGGCCTGGAGCCCCATGGCAGCGCGGCATGGAACAGCGCCGAGTGGGATCTGCTGGCCACCTCGCCGGATGGCGCGCCCTGCGCCTGCCTGCTGAGCCACGACATCCAAGGGAACATCTGGCATCTGGAGGCGTTCTATGACTGAGCCAGAAGCTCCTGCTCCCAACACACGCCCTGCCGGCAAGCCGGTCTGTCACCCCAACGACGCCCTGTGCCCTACGGAGCCGGCGCCGGCTCGCGCTTCATCTTGGCCGGGAAGCGGCTACGTCGAGCTGCACGCCTCCAGCGCCTTCAGCTTCCTCGCCGCAGCAGCGCAGCCCGAGGCGCTGGTAGAGCAGGCCGCGGCGTTGTGCATGCCCGCCATGGCTCTGGCCGATCGCAACGGCCTCTACGGCGCAGCACGCTTCCACACCGAAGCCCGGCGGCACAGTCTGCAAGCGCACATCGGCGCAGAGATCGCCGTGGCCTGCTTGGGCAAACAGCTTACCCCGCCATCTTGGCTGCCGCATCAGCATCCAGCCCAGCCGCCGCGCATCACTCTGCTCTGCGCCTCGCAGACCGGCTACCAGAACCTCTGCCAGCTCATCACCCGCTTCAAGATGCGCGCAGGCACAAAAGCGGAGAGCGCGGCAACACTTGACGATCTGGAGGAGTTCTCCGCCGGCCTGATCTGCCTGACCGGCGGCCAGGAAGGACCGCTCGCCGCCGCTCTCGCTCATGGCGGCCAGCAACAGATACATCCTGTGCTGGAGCGGCTGGCCTCCATCTACGGCCACGGCAATCTTTATCTCGAACTGCAGCGCCACCAGGAGCGTCAGCAGGAGCAGCGCAACCAGGCCCTGCTCTCCGCCGCCATCCGCTACCACCTGCCCGTAATCGCCACCAATGGTGTGCGCTACGCAGTCGAGAAGGACCGCAAACTACTGGACCTGATGACCGCAATTCGCCATCACACCACGCTGGAACGAGCAGGCCGCCTGCTCTCCGTCAACTCCCAGCGCCGCCTGCGCACCCCAGCGGAGATGGCCGCGCTCTTCCAGGACCTGCCGGAGGCCATTGCCAATACCATCATCGTGAGCAGCCGCCTCGGCTTCACCCTCGACAAGCTAGGCTACGAGTTTCCCCGTTACCCTGTGCCGCAGGGCGAGACCATGGACAGCTTTCTCGCCCGCCGCGTCGCCGAGGGCGTCGAGCTTCGCTATGGCTCCTCCTGTAAGCGGCATCTGCTCGCCAGGGCGCGCACCCAGGTGGCCCATGAGCTGGCTCTCATCGCAAAGCTCGGCTTCTCGGGCTACTTTCTCATCGTCTGGGATCTCATCCGCTTTTGCCAGAGCCATGGATTTCTCGTGCAGGGACGCGGCTCTGCAGCCAACTCCGCGGTCTGCTACGCCCTGCAGATCACAGCCGTCGATCCGGTCGGCATGGAGCTGCTCTTCGAGCGCTTTCTCAGCGAAGACCGTGGCGAGTGGCCGGACATCGACCTGGATCTCGCCTCCGGTGAAGAGCGCGAACAGGTCATCCAGTACCTCTATCAGCGCTACGGACCGCTCGGAGCGGCCATGACCGCCAACGTCATCACCTACCGCAGCCGCTCAGCCGCGCGCGAGGTGGGCAAGGCGATGGGCTTTGAGCCCGAACAGATCGCGCGTCTCTCCTCTTTGCTGGGCCACTGGGAGTGGCGCGGACCCCATGACACCCTTGAACAGCACTTCGCACAGGCCGGCCTGGACATCCGCCATCCCCGCATCGCCTGCTATCTGGATCTCTGCAGCCGCCTCAAGGAGATGCCGCGGCATCTCGGCCAGCACTCCGGCGGCATGGTCATTTGCGCCGGCATGCTCAACCGGGTGGTTCCCATCGAACCTGCCTCCATGCCTGGCCGTACCGTGATTCAGTGGGACAAGGAAGACTGCGCCGACATGGGCCTCATCAAAGTGGATCTGCTCGGCCTGGGCATGATGGCCGCGCTTCGGGA
>JAJYZE010000301.1 GCA_021800195.1 Acidobacteriota bacterium | reverse complement strand
CCCTCTGCCGGTGCCGGCATTCCGTGGTTTCCTCCACTTCCCAGATTTGCCGCCCACCCGCGCCTCTGTACGCTTACCGAACGATTCCGTTCGCTCTGGTGGGCGCGCAGACAGGGGTCGGGTGCGACAATGGGAATCGATTCTCCCAAGGCTGAGGTCTGGTACGTTGCTTCGTTCCCTTTTTATTGGTCTCTCCACCAACCGCTCCTTCCGCGCCTTCTCAGAACGTTCTTCCCTTGGCCGCCGCGTCTCGCGCCGCTTCGTCGCCGGCATCTCACTGGACGAGGCCACCAACGTTGCCGCCGCGCTCAACGCCGAGGGCATTGAGGTCACCTTGGACGCCTTGGGAGAGAGCGTTCTGGAGATCTCCCAGGCGGAGCAGAGCGCTGCCATCTACCACCAGCTCCTGGATGCCATTCAGCAAAGAGGCCTGCGCGCCAACGTCAGCGTCAAGCTGACCCAGGTCGGCATGGACATCGGCGGCCCCGCCGCCGGACCGGCTCTGGCCGAACGCATCGTGGGCGAGATGGTGGCCCATGCGGCGGCCAACGGTAACTTCGTTCGCATTGATATGGAAGGCTCGGCATACACGGAGCCCACGCTGGCCCTCACCGAGCACCTCCACCGCAAGCATCCTGGCGCAGTCGGCACAGTCCTGCAGGCTTATCTTTTACGCAGCGAGCAGGACGCCGAGCGGCTGCTCGCCCAGGGAATCCGCATCCGTCTCTGCAAGGGAGCCTACAAGGAGCCGGCCGAGATCGCCTTCCCTGCCAAGGCCGATGTGGACAAAAACTACGTCAAGCTGATGAAGAGGCTGGTCGGCAGCCCGGTCTTCTGCGGCATCGCCACCCACGACGAGGCCATCATTCAACAGCTCTGCGCCTTTGTCGCGGAGCAGAAGATCGACAAACGAGCCTTCGAGTTCCAGATGCTCTACGGAATCCGCCGCGATCTGCAGCGCAAGCTGGTGACGCAGGGGTATGGCGTACGCGTTTATGTACCCTTCGGTGCCGAGTGGTATCCCTACTTCATGCGCCGCCTGGCTGAGCGGCCGGCCAACGTCCTCTTCCTGGCCCGCAACCTGCTGCGCCGATAAAGTTCTTGCGTGCAGGCGTATCCCGAGACCTCGATCTTCATTGGCTTTGCCCCGACCTCAGCCTGCCTGGGAGGCTTCGTCCGCGCAGAAAAAGAGAGAAGCTGCCAAAGTTCTGCACCTCGCATCTCGGCGACGTCGCGCACGTGGAGTCCCCGGCGTCGCATCTTGAAAGGAAGCTGTCGCCTCCCAGCAGGCTTGAACACGCATCTTCATCGGGAAGCCGTCTCTAATTTCTGTCGTAGTTCACGCCGGGAATAAGTTTGGCCTCCCACTCCCGCAGGATCTGTCGATGTTCCTTCACCACGGATGCATAGGCGGGATCGTCGGCCAGGTTATTGATCTCCCATGGATCTTTTTCAAGGTCGAAGAGCAGCTCATTGGGGTATTCGGTGAACTCTTCACCATGTCCGGGAACGAATTGCATCGCTTTCCCGTCTGTCTTTCTTACGAAGGGCTTCTGAAAGTCGCCTGAGTACTGGTAACGCATGGCCCACTTGTAGCGCTTCGTGCGCACATTACGGCCAGTAATCTGCCACTCGGAGTACACATTGGTGCGCCATTGTTTGGGAGGATCTCCGTTTCGATCCACCCAAGGACGCAGGTTATGACCGCGCTGCAAGGGGGGCGCCTCAATGCCGGCGTAGTCGCAAAGGGTAGGCATAATATCCACGTTGGCGACCAGGTGCTCCGTATCGAGAACTCCCGGCTTAACGTGCTTCGGACTCCAGACGATCAAAGGAACCTTGACCGAAGACTGGTAGGGATGCCATTTTTCAATGCGCTGGTGACGCCCGAGCCCCTCGCCGTGATCGGAGGTAAAGATGACAATCGTATCGTCATTGCGCTCGCGAATAGCATTCAGGATGCGCCCCACATGCTCGTCGATATCTTCCACCATCCGGTAGTAGTCGTAGGTGTAATTGCGCCACTGCGTCTCCGAGTGAAAGCCGCGATACGGCCCTTCACCCTGCGGCTCTTTGTAGTGGTAGTGGAAATTGGGAGGAAGGACAGGCAGTTGGTCGCCGAGTTGGTAGATGTCCTCGTTTGGCGTGGAGCGCTTGCCGTCCAGATTCATGGCCCAGTAGCAGATGTCATGCGGGTTCATCAGACTGGCGACCAGCAGATAAGGCGTATCGCCGCGGTCATTGGCGATAAAGGAAGAGGCGCTGTTGGAGACCTGTGGATCGGTGTAAATGCCCATGCCCGAGCCACCCACCGGGAGGGTATCGAAACCCGGAATCTTGCGCGGGCCGCTCACTGTGGGGTAGTTCCAGTGCCCGCCAATGTGCCACTTGCCGCAGTAGATGCGGCGGTAGTCAGTGTACTGTTCAAACCACTGCCCCATGTTTGGGATGTTCTTATCCAGACCGATGTTGATTTGGACCACGCCGGTCTCAATTGCCATGCGGCCGGTAAACATGCAGGAGCGTGATGGGGAGCACACCGGGTCGGCCGTGTGGGACTCAAGAAACGAATAACCTTCTTGCGCGAGCCGGTCAAGATGGGGCGTTTTGACCCAGTGCCCACCGTAGGCCGGATGACGATAGTGGCTCTTGTAGCCGGCAATGGCATCAATGTTCAGTTGGTCCGAGATGATAAAAACGAGATTGGGCTTCTTGCCTGTCCTGCTCCCGGTCTTTGTGATGGTCGCCGCTACAGAAGGGCGATCCAGCACGGAAAGACCGCTGACCGCAGCCCCTGCCTTGATGAAGCTGCGGCGCGACGCGTCGCGTGGCTCGAATGTTGTCTCGGAAGAAGCCTTCTGACTCGGGTACATCTTATTTTTCGGCATCACCGGAGTTCCTCAGAGGATCGGGTCCTACGGACGAGTTATAGTGGTCGGGGCAGGAGCCAGTCCGCCCATTGGTGGCGTTCAGAGCGTAAACCTGCAGACCGGTACAGACAAAGACCAGGCGATGATGCTCATCCACCCAGTAAGTGGTCGGAATCACCCCTGCACCCAGATCGCAGTAGCTGTGCAGCTTGAGAGAACTGCTTTTCACAGGAACAACAACTTGGTCCCGATAGGCGAGCCTGTGGGAAGGCTGCAGCAGATCGTACTCGTCGATGAGCGTATAGCGGAGGGACGGAGTCTGTTCACCGGGCAGCCTTTGTACCGCCTCCAGCAGCGTCCATTCATTGCTGTAGGCTCCTTCCAAAGCAGTTCGGTACGTGCGTATCTTGTCTGCAATCAGCAGCATGCCGTCACGCACCGCTCCGCTGCGCCTGCGGCCGCTCTGCAGATAGGGTGGGTCGCCGGCTTGTTGCGCCAGCTTGGTGTCAAACAGCCAGGAAACAGGGGAGGCCAGCGCATCGTTTTTACACTGAATCTCTGCTCGCTCAAACTGCGAGAAACCTGAAACGGAGTAGCGGCGCGTTTGCACGTTCAACGTGAAACCTGTGGAGTCTTTCGCCTCACGCGCAAGAGTAAACTCGCCCACCTTTCTGGCCCCGTGTGGGATCAATACATACATGACATAAGACTGATTCCAAGAGGCTTCCGGGGTGAAATCCCCAAGCGGCGGAGGTATGTATTGCTCGGTGAGACCTTTCAAGCCTCGCAAGGCAAAATCGTTAGCTCCGGCTGAAGCTAAATCGACGGTCGCTGTCATGCTGCCTTCCTTGGCCATGTCCATTTCGATCGGGATTGCCGGTTGGCTGATCTTGTGAAACAGCCTGTAGATTGCCGCAGATTCAGCGGTTGATTCTGTGCGGCACGATGATGGAGACCGCGACCGCTAAACGCTCTGGGAGCCATCTCGGATAGGGGCCGGCAGAAGAGATCACGCTGCATGCACCAGTAACGGTAGCACAGACAGTGCCGTGTCGAAAAGAAAATTATTCATGATTTGAAAATTGGCGGTCCACACAAGAGATTGAAGTCGGCGCCGATCCCAAACCCCAGCCTGTCCTAAAACTTCCCTCCAGGCTCAGCGCCCGCTGGAATCAATCCCCGCGCTCAGGATCATCACCCGTTGGACAAGAGTCCCCTTTCCAAACCTTCAGAATTTCGTTAGA